>JARRRO010000001.1:0-19682 GCA_037380645.1 Gammaproteobacteria bacterium
CGATAAAATCTTTTCATGCGGACCCGTTAGGAATATTTGAATGTCTGCCTTATAATAAAATTTCTATATCTACACTTGCGTAAAAATCAATACAAAGCGCAAGCACATCCTGAATCATACCGAATCCGGGGAGGTGTGATGAATCAAGAATACCAAGCGCATGATCTGATACCCAGCAATCGCAAAGCCATCGCCGTTGCAGTTTCAACGGCAATTGCCGGTATCAATGCAGCCCAGGCACAGGCCCAGAAAGCCCAGCAGACAATCGAAGAAGTCATTGTCACTGCCACCAAGCGCGAGGCATCGGTGCAGGATATCCCCATGGCCGTTACGGCGTTTACCAATGCCGATATCGTTTCCGAGGGATTCAAGAAACTGGGTGACTATGCCGGCAAGATCCCCGCCCTGTCATACGCCACCCGGGAACCGGGCGGTACCACCGTCATCATGCGCGGTTGCGCCACCTCGGGTATTTCATTCAGCAAGAACCCAACGACTTCAATATATCTCGACGAGCAACCCATCACCGCCGCCGGTACCAACCCGGATCCCCGGCTGATTGATATCAAGCGCATCGAGGCGCTGAGCGGCCCCCAGGGTACATTGTTCGGTGACGCTTCCGAATGCGGCACCTTACGCATCATTACCAATAAACCGGACGTCACCGGATTTGCCGGCTGGGTGGACGGCACGGTATCCCAAACCCAACACGGCGGCACGGGATATGACTTCAGCGCCATGGCCAATATCCCGCTGGTGCCAAATACACTCGCGCTGCGCCTGGTGGGCTTTTATACGGATGAAGCCGGTTTTATAGACAACATACTGGGAACCAGCCCGGGGGGGACCTTTACCAATTCCCAGAATGTAAAGAATAACGTAAACGACAGCAAGGTCTGGGGCGGCCGCGCCGCACTGCGCTGGACACCGACCGACAACTGGAAGATCGATCTCCAGGGCACCTTTCAGAAAACCAACACCAACGGCTTCAGCGACCGCAGCCTGTCCGAACAGTTCCTGGCCAATAATCCCGGCATCGGCGACCTGCAGCAGGTACGGTTCAACAATGAAAACTGGGACGACAAGTGGTATCAGCTTGCGGTGACCGCCGAGGGGAACATGGGAATGTTCGACGTCACCATGGCGGGTTCATTCATGAACCGCAAGATCCGTTATCAGGCAGACTCAACCGCTTATCTGGCGGCATTTAACTCGCTGCATCAGTATCTCGCTGCTAATACTTATTATACGAACATATATGACTTTGGCGATGTGAACGGTTTTGCCGTTGACCGCCGCAATACGGACCGGTGGACCTTTGAAACGCGCATCGCCACCGCCGATGATCTGGACAGCCGCTGGTCGGGTATTGTGGGATTCTTTTATAACAATTTAGATTCTCATGAGACTTTCACCTCCAACGTCAGGGGATTCGACAAAAACTGTACGACATACTATGCGGCGGCACCAGGATGCAACACGGCGTTTACCTATCTCAGTTATCTGCATTACTATTATTTCGGTACCTTCAGTAAACTCAACAACAACTGGTTCACCGGCATCTATCATGACAGAATTGAACAAAAGGCCGTGTTTGGCGAAATCGGCTTCGATGTTACCGATAATTTCAAGATTACCGTTGGCGGCCGCTGGTACGACGTTAACTCCTTCACCCTCAGGACCAACGGGCCTTCGGGTGATCCACGGGCCCAGTTTGCGCCACTGAATGACCCCAATCTCCTGATCTGTGCCACTAATAGCGAATTCAACACTTACGGGCCCGGCAATCCGATCCCGAGATACGTGGATACCTGTTTAAACAATTCAACAGGCAGGTCCAGCGAGAGCGGATTTGTGCCCAAGGTCAACGCCACCTATCATTTTGACCGCAACAAGCTTGTCTATTTCACCTACTCGGAAGGTTTCCGCCAGGGCGGCGTCAATGCGGCAAGGGCCGGCATCTTTTCCGATGGCGGTTCCCCTCTCGGTAATGCCCACACATTCAAGTCCGATTCACTGGATAATTATGAGCTCGGTCTCAAGAGCACCTGGTTGAACAACAGCCTCCAGCTCAACCTGACCGGTTACCATATGGTCTGGAACAATATGCAGATCCAGGCGGTAGATCCGAATCCTGTTTATTTCGCGTCGGGCATTATAAATCTGCGTGAAGCGACCATCGATGGCGTGGAAGGCATGGTCGCCTGGATCCCCGCGGAGGGCTGGAATCTGGACGGCAATTTCGGTTACAACGATGCGACGTTGTCAAAGAATGTCAATAAACAGGGGGTGGTTTTGAACAAAGGTGACCGCCTGCCGTTGACGCCCAAGTGGAAGAGCAGCCTGACTGTGAAATATACATTCCAGCGTCAGCTGTTTGGCATGACGCCCAACATAAGCGGCACCTGGGCATATCAAGGCGAATCCCTTAATTCCCTCAATGGCGTCGCAACCCTCGTCATCACCAACCCGCCTCGAAAGCAGCACAGCTATAACCTCCTGAACCTGCGGGCCAGCCTGGAAGGCAACAAGTGGACGGCTACATTTTTCATCGACAACATAACGAACGAGCATGCCGAGCTGTTCTTCAATGACCGCTGGGTGCAGACGCGACAGTCGGTCAACCGGCCGCGCACCTTCGGCCTCAACATCAGGAGATCGTTCGGCAAATAAAGAGGAGTTTCCCTCCAGGGATAACCAGTGGGGATCGACGTCTTATCCCCCTGATTATCCCTTATACCCGGCAGTCCAGGTGCTGCCCGACTAATAATTATTCTGTTATCAATACAAAAGCAACCATGCCATACCCGTCTCCCGAAGAACATACCCGGTCCTATTCCGCCGCCACGGTAAATACCCGGACCGATTATCCGGCATTGTCGGATTCCGTCACCGTCGATGTCTGTGTTGTTGGTGCGGGTTTTACCGGCGTGGCAACCGCGCTGACGCTTGCAGAACGCGGTCATTCCGTTGCACTCATCGAGGCCAATCGGGTCGGATGGGGTGCCTCTGGACGCAACGGCGGCCAGGTTATCAGTGATTTCAGTGGATCATCAAAAATTATCAAATACCACGGAAATCATGTGGCAGATACAATCTGGAAATTGAAGTGGCGGGGAAACGAGATCATACGGGAACGTGTCAATAAATATAACATCGAATGCGACCTGAAATACGGTTTCCTGGACGTAGCCCGCAACACCCGTCAGATGCGTGCTCTGGAAGCCGAGTACGCCAGTCTCAAAAGACATGATTTCGGAGATGATATCGAGCTTCTTGATCAAGCTGGATTAAGAAAGACGATTGGAACATCCAGATATATCGGCGGCATGATCAACAAGCGTAACGGTCATGTACATCCACTGAATCTCTGCATCGGGGAAGCACGTGCCGCTGCCGGACTGGGAGTCCATATTTTCGAGCAATCGCCGGTCGTTCGCATTCGGCATGGCAGCCAGCCGAGGGTAATCACCACCTCCGGGGAGATTGTAGCTAATTCGGTTGTGCTCGCCGGGAATGCCTACCACTTGCTGGAAAAGAAACATTTATCCGGCCTTCTGTTTCCGGCCAGCAGCTATATCATCGCTACCGAGCCCCTGGATGACGATTTGATTCAGGAAATCAACCCCCGCGATCTGGCTATATGCGATCTGAATCACGTACCCGATTATTACCGGCTGTCGGCCGATAAGCGGATGTTGTTTGGCGGCATTGCCAACTATTCGGGCAGGGAACTGAGTGACATTAAAAAGGTACTTATGCCAAGGATGTTGCGGCTGTATCCCCAGCTCGAGGGGGCAAGGATTGACTATGAGTGGGGCGGCAAAATCGGTATCATAGTAAATCGCGTACTGTTAATGGGTCGCCTGGACAGGAATATCTTCTTTTCCCAGGGCTATTGCGGCCACGGTGTCTGCCCGACACATATGGCCGGCGAAATCATGGCCGACGCCGTGGAAGGCAAATACGACCACCTGGAACTCTTCGAAAAATACCCGCATACACCGATCCCCCTGGGGCGCTGGGCAGGCAACCAGCTTATTGGTCTGGGGATGATGTACTACAAATTCCTCGATCTTCTGTAGTTTTACAGACTCCCCACGCTCCGACCTAGCGTCGCTGGATTTTCTATGTTCCCCCGGATCCCGGGACGGTCATAGTCCTTGGTTCTCAATTACAAATATAATATATTTTCCAGAGCCGGACGGCGCACTCCTGCCCGGCTGTTATGACATATATTTCAACCGGTTATGAACCCCTGTCTCCTTTATGCTGTGGAGGTAGTTCATAATGTCGCACAAGACAAACATTGAACAACTGGTAAATCGCTATCTGACTTACTGGAAGCAGGCGGATATAGACGGCCTGGTGTCCATGTACGACAGTACCATGAAATATTACGATCTGCCGTCTGGAGACATGATCGATTACAAGGATATCAAGAATTACCTGAATGAAACCTTCGCCCTGAAAGCCAATCAGGAACTGGATTTGCAGGACCCCATCTTCGTCGAGGGAAATTGTGCATTTATATACTGGTTGCAGCGCTTTTCATCCTCTGACACAAGTAAGGAGGTCAGGGTAAACGGCGTTGAACTCATCGTTTTCAGTGGAGAAAAAATAGTCAGTGTCCATGAATTTTACGACTATCGTGAAACACCGTTTGATGACGTTTCGGATTCAATGGAGGATCTGCATTCGGAGCAAATGATCAAGCTCGGCCTGGAGGATAAACAGCTGCAGCAGATTGCATCCGAAATCAACGCCTATTTTGATGACGAATCCTCGTATCTCGATCCCGAACTTAATCTAAGGCGTATATCGGAAGTACTCGGTTATACCAGAAACCAGATCTCCTATGTCATTAACCATGTGCTCGGCCATACATTCTATGACCTGGTTAATACAAGACGCATAGAATATGTCGTCAAGCAAATGGAAGACGGAACAAATATGTCGGTAATGGAGCTGGCAATAAATTCCGGTTTTAATTCAATATCAAGATTTTACAGCGCTTTTAAAAAGCATACCGGCATGACTCCCGCACAGTACAAGCGATCACATATGAATTGATCGCCTGATTCAGGGTCAATCCGACACCTTCTCATTCCTCTCGGACCCGCACGGAAGACTCGAGCTGATTTCTATTTTCTACTTGCGGTATTTGTAATTTCCGGCACGTACGTTATTAATCACTCAGGACTTTAGAAACGGTCTACTGTCCGGAATACGGTACTCGATCCCGCAGGTGGACATCAATAAACCAATGAATGACTATGATGCAGTAATAATCGGTGCTGGCCACAACGGCCTGATATGTGCCACCTCCCTGGCCAGAAAGGGCCGAAAAGTGCTGTTGCTTGAAGCACAGGATCGGGTCGGTGGCCTGGGTGCCACAAGAGAATTTTATCCGGGTTTCAAGGCGACGGTGGCCCATAGCATAGGCCATTTGCCGGCACATATCGTCTCCGATTTCGATCTCGATAAATACGGTCTGGAAGTCACCTCAGAGCCACTCAATATGATCGGGCTCGACAAAAACGGTAATCACGTTCATGTGAACGACAATGGTGTTAGCGGTGTCGGCAAAGAGGACAACGATGCTTACTCGGAATATTCCCGTTTGATGAACCGCTTTGCGGATACATTAAAACCATTCTGGCTGAAAGGTATACCCGACATTGACGCCGGCAATTTCGAACGATTCATTTCCTTCGGACATATGGGATGGAAGCTGCGCAGGCTGGGCAAGGAAGACATGCGCGAATTCTTTCGCATAGTGTCACTCCCAACCCGTGATCTCATGGACGAGAATTTCAATAACGAATTGCTCAAGGCGGTATTAAGCTGGGACGGTTTGATCGGTTCCGCACTGGCTCCAAGATCACCCAATGCCGCGGTTCTGACCCTGCTTTACAGAATGACCCGTAATTACAATGGCTTACGAAGTCACATTGTCCCCAAGGGTGGGGTGGCTGGATTGATCCGTTCTCTGGAGCATGCCGCGACAGCCGCCGGCGTGGAAATAAGAACATCCACACCGGTAAAAAGAATCGCTGTCGAGGGCGGCGAAACCGGCCTGTCCGCTGCCGGCGTCGAGATCGACGGTGGTGAAACCATCAGGGCCAGGGCTGTCATATCGAGCGCCGATCCCTGCCGTACTTTCCTGGAACTGCTTGGCGCCAGACATCTCGAAATCGGATTCAGCCATCGAATCAAGCGGATGCGTTGCAAAGGATACGTGGCAAAACTTCATCTGGCATTGGACGATATTCCGGAATTCAAAGGACTGGACACGCCCATGGGGCGACTGATTATCGCTGCTGACATGGATGCCATCGAATTTGCCTACGATGATGCAAAGTACGGTAACTTCTCCAGTGGGCCGGTAATGGAGATTGTTATTCCCACGATGTATGACTCCGGACTCGCACCTCACGGCAAGCACATACTATCAGCACATGTCATGTATGCGCCTTACACCGAGCCTGCTGCTGTAGATGCCGATGCTAAAACAGACTTTATGAACCGGACGATTGATCGAATTGCCGAATTTTCTCCGGGAATACAGAAAATAACACTGCACAAGGAACTGCTGACACCCTCCGATCTGGAACATGAATACAACCTGACCGGAGGGCACTGGCACCACGCAGAATTTTCCATGGATCAAATGTTGATGATGCGTCCCACTTATGAAGCGGGACAATATCACACGCCCGTAGACGGACTTTACCTGTGCGGCGCCGGCTCCCACCCGGGCGGCGATATAACCGGAGCCCCCGGTTACAATGCCGCGCATCGCATCATGGCCGGCAAAAAAGGCATCTGACCAGCCGTCGGAAACAATGAACAAATATGATGCAATAATCGTCGGCGCCGGCCACAACGGATTGACCAATGCCGCCTACCTCGCAAAAGCGGGGCTTGACGTTCTTGTCCTCGAGAAAAACGACTACATAGGAGGCGCGGCGGTTTCCCGGGAGTTACACAAAGGCTGGACCTACTCGAATTGTTCATACGTATGCAGCATGATGCGGCAGGCGCTTCATCGGGATCTGGATCTCGGCCGACACGGTCTGATACTCGTTCCCTACCTGGGAAATATCAATTTCGGTGATGATGGCCGGGGGTTGATTACCTATAACGATGATGAGGCCTCTTATCTGGAACTAAAGCGGCATTCGCCTCATGACGCTGATGCGATGTACCGTTTTCAGACCGACCTGACGCGGTATTCACAGTTCATTCGCAAGACATTGCTCCGCACTCCTCCTGATCCTGCATCCTTCAGGCCGCGGGATATCAGGGAACTGCTTTTCCTTGCTAAAGAGTTCCGGAAACTGGGGAAACGGGAAATTCACGAATACGTACGGTTTTTTACCATGAGTGCCGCCGATTTCCTCGATGATTACTTCGAGAACGATCTTGTCAAGGCGTCCATGGCCAGCCCGGGCATCATCGGAACCGCCCTCGGCGTATATTCCCCGGGAACATCCTACGTCCTGCTGCATCACGTCATGGGTGATGTCGACGGCAACATCGGCGCCTGGGGACTGGCCCGGGGCGGCATGGGTGCTATATCCAGGGCTCTCGCCGGCGCCGTAAAGGAACACGGCGGGGAAATTCGTACCAATGCCGGCGTACAACAGGTTCTCGTCAGGAACGGCAAGGCAACCGGTGTTGCGCTCGAAAATGGCGAGGAGATAACCGCACGTATAATCGTATCCAACCTGGACGCAAAAAGAACCTTTACAAAAATCGTCGACAGGAACCACCTTCCCGAACAAGTATACGAAAGAGCCAGGAATTTCAAGATCCGCGGGTCTTCAGGCAAGGTGAACATTGCCTTGTCCGGCTTGCCTAAATTCACCGGAATACCTGAGAATCCCTATATCAACAGAGGTGGCTTCGGGTTTACCGGTTCCCTGGAAACGATGGAACGGGCCTACGACTGCTGGAAGCGCGGCAAATGGTCCGACGATCCGTTCATAGAATCCGTCATTCCCTCGGCCTGGGATCCTACCGTGGCCCCTCCCGGCCAGCACTGGATGTCCAATTTTATACAATACTGCCCTCCCCGCCTGGCGGACGGTCCCTGGACGCCGGAGAAACGAGACCAGTTCGGACAGACAGTGATAGATAAAATTGAACGGTACAGCCCCGGATTCAAGGACCTGATCGTTCACATGGAGGTACGCACTCCGCATGAAATCGAACAGGAAATAGGCTTGACGGAAGGAAACATATTCCAGGGTGAACTTACCATCGATCAGCTCCTGTTCAACCGGCCCTTTCCGGGCTATGCCCAATACAGAACGCCAATAAAAAACATGTACATGTGCGGGTCCTCCACGCATCCCGGCGGAGGCGTTTCTTCCGCGTGCGGCGCCAATGCGGCAAGGGAAATCCTGCTAGATCTCAAGCGCCCAAACACCGTTCCTGAAGATGATTTCTATGATGAGTAGCCCATTTCGATGAACGATCTTTTTGCGGGAGAACGATTGAAACACTCTCCTTTCCATCCCAGGCAGAAGGAATTCAATCTTCGTAATACCTGGACCTCGTGGAACGGCTATACATTCGCCGAGTATTATTACGACGCCCATTACGAATATTTCTGTATTCGGAACACCTGCGGTACCTACGATATTAGCCCGATGCAGAAATACTTTATATGTGGTGCTGATGCGGAGGAGATGTTAAATCGCATGGTAACCAGGGATATTTCCGGGATGAAGATAAACCGTGTGACCTATCTCGTCTGGTGCAACGATGAAGGCAGGGTGATAGATGACGGCACCCTGTTCAGATTATCCGAAAGTAAATACATGCTCACCTGCGGTAGTCCCAATATTGCATGGCTGAAGATGAGTGCCTTCGGATTTGATGATATAGAAATTACTGATGTAACCGATGATATTGCCGCGTTATCGCTTCAGGGACCAACATCCTGCGCTATCCTGAAACGCATGGGCATAAGGGGAATCGAAACAGTAAAACCATTCGGCATTATTGAACATGATTTCAAGGGCGAAATACTCCGGGTATCACGCACTGGATTTACCGGAGATCTCGGATACGAATTATGGATCAAACCGGATCTGTCACTTGATCTCTGGGACACGCTGTACGCCGTCGGCGCTGACTACGGCATTCATCCTTATGGCGAAACAGCAACCAATATGGCCCGCCTCGAAGCCGGTTTCATCATGCCGGCCATGGAGTTTAACGAAACATTAAAAACCGTTCATTTCGAGCATGATCAGACGCCGTTTGAGCTTAATCTGGGCTGGCTTGTCGATTTCAACAAGGATCACTTAAACGGCCGTAGCGCATTGCTAAAGGAAAAACAGCAGGGTCCGAAATACAGCCTGGCAAAACTGGATATAGAAGGTAATAAACCAGCCGAAGGCGCACTTTTGTACTCCAATAAACGATGCAAACGGAGTATAGGGTATGTTACCTCCGCCATGTGGTCACCGGCCGTCAAGGCCAATATCGCCCTGGCCATGATCAAGACAGAATGTTTAGGGGACGAAATCTGGGCAGAAATCAATTATCAGAAAGAAATTCGTCACTACAGCAAGACAGCTCGCTGCAAGGTTTGCAGCGGGCCTTTCTGGAAGCCATCCAGAGCCCGTGCCACACCTCCACCGGATTTTTAGCGATTACACGCCTTGCCGCACAAGACAGGTTCCCATACCGATCATTACTCCGGCCCTTCAGGTCTCCGGTTTCATACCCCGGTAATATCCCTGTCGCATTTCCCCCTTTTCACAAACGATCACCAATGCCCGCCAGTTTTCCACGAAGTGATCCGCCTGTTCCTTACCGATCAATTCAATGGTTTTGTCGTATAATTCGCCTTTCAATTTTTCGTATTCCACCCTTGCCCTGTTTTTGTACCATTCCGAAGCGTCCGTGGTAGTAACGTTTATGAATCCTGCCTGCTCAATCAGTTCTTTGTGCCTTTCCATGGTTTCCATGGCATAGGTCAGTCCTTCCATTTTAAAAAAATACTGCATGTCATCACTGTACACACCTTCCGTTTTCATCCAGTCGTAACAGGTTATATATCCACCGTTTCGCAGTATTCGGTAACATTCGCGGTACATCCCCGGCTTGTCTTCCGTTTGGGTGAGGGCTCCCGAACTCATGACAACGTCGAATGTGTTGTCGTTAAAGGGCAAACCGTTACCGTCTACGTGTACAAATTCAACATATTGTCCAACATTCTTTTTCGCCGCCAGTCTTCTGGCACGTTCTATTAATGGTTGCTCCAGATCGATGCCAGTAACACGGGCGCCGTATTCGCTGGCCAGATAACATGCCGGCCCGCCTATTCCACACCCGATATCCAGGATGTCCCTGCCGCGGAGATCAATTTCTTTCATCATCCTGTCTACATTGCCGGTTCCTCCTGGCGCCATGAAACCTTCACCCCATACCAGTTCCAGCAGGGCAACCATGGCGTCATGATATTCGTCAGTATGGCTCATAGCCCGGTTTATCACTTGGACATGTTTTCTTGAAAACCTAAAAACTGGGCGGCGTGCATGCGGTCACCAGGACGCATTCCTCTTTCCCGGCATTGCGAAACCGATGGGGAATACGGCTGTCGAAAAGATAGGCATCGCCCGGTCCCAGTTCCTGCGTCTGGTCGCCGACAGTCACCTCGAGACGGCCGCTTACCACGATCCCGCCTTCCTCGCCTTCATGGTGGATCATGGAACGGCCTGTATCCGCACCGGGATTATATGTCTCGAGCATCAGTTGCAGCCGGCTGTTCTGGCTGTTATTGCCTGCCTGCAGATAGGATATGAGTCCGCTACCTATCTCCGTCAGTTCGTCCCGTCGATAGAAGGCCTTGACCGGTTGCCTTATTTCCATGGAGAAGAACTCCGAGACGGAAATGGGGATCGAGTCCAGGATGGTTTTCAGCAGACTCAACGAGGGCCGGCTTCGACCCTTCTCAATCAGGCAAATCATGGCGTTGCTGACGCCGGATTTCGCCGCCAGCTGACGCTGGGACAAGCCGCTCAACTCGCGCAGCTTCTTAAGCCGTATCCCGATCTCTTCCATCGTCAGCTCCCCGGCAGCTCATGCGTTAAATATTATTTAATATTGTAAAAATCGCATATATATAAATCAACCACTTAATAATTAAAATTTAAATATGGTTAAATTTTTTATTGAATCACTGGCTTGCGATGAACTCGCACCAGACCAGGAAAGGCCCGTGCCACAGGTCAGAGGGGACGATGCAGCTCCGGTTCCAGGCGACGGAGACGCAGAAAGGCCAGCGCCAATGCGTCTCATCTGGACGGGGCGCGCCTTAACTTCCCGCCGTTTGCGGTATGCATGCGGGGGATTCCATATGTTTAGTGATCTGCCTGTAATGGCAGAGGATTGACGGCGGCAATCAGAGCCTGCCCAGACACGCATCCATGGCCGCAAGCAATCGATCGGCGTTCTCTCTGGAGAAGACCATTGGAGGCCGTATCTTCAGTACATTTCCGTGACGTCCATGCGTGGAGATTAGCACGCCTTCATCTTTCATTATATTTGCCATCCGGTGCGCCGCGTCCGCATCCGGTGTTTTGGAATCACGATCCCTGACCAGCTCGACGCTGAGGAACAAACCGCGACCCCGCACATCACCGATGACATCGTATTTATCCCACAGGGCTTGCAGCCCCTTCTTCGTATATGCGCCTGTCCTGGTGACGTTTTCAAGAATGCCCTCCACGTCGATCACATCGATTACCGCTTTGCCGACTGCGGCTGAAACAGGGTTTCCGCCAAAAGTATTGAAATACGAAAATCTGTTGGCAATCTCCGCAGCGATTTCCGGGGTTGTGACCACCGCCGCCAGCGGATGCCCGTCACCCATCGGTTTGCCCAGCGTCACGATATCCGGCACGACGTCGTCATGCTCGAACCCCCACCAGTAATCGCCCGTGCGACAATGGCCCGCCTGGACTTCATCCGCAATCACGAGACCACCCGCATCGTGGACCGTCTTGTACACTTCCTGAAAATACCCCTTGGGCGCTACTACCGTTCCCTGGCTGTCAAAGATACTGTCAATCATGATGGCTGCAGGTTTATGGCCGTTTCGTTTCAATCCGGCTATGGCGTCGCGCACCGATCCGACATAGCCTTCAACCGGATCATCGCCGTCGAAGGCCGGACGGTAGAGACAGGGGGGGTCAAAAACCGACAGCCAGTCGGGACGTTCATCACTGTCCGCGGTCGACAGGGTATATACAAGCGTCGAGTTGCCGTGATAGCCGTACTCGGACACTATCATGCCGTAGTTACCGGTAACGGCACGAGCAATACGGGTTGCCAGATCTTTGGCTTCCGTCCCCGTGCATACAAACATACAGACGCTCAGATCCCCCGGCATTTTCGAGGAAATTTTTTCCGACAGTTCAATGACGTTTTCATGCAAGTAGCGCGTATTCGTATTGAGCGTTGCCGCCTGATCGGCCAGTGCCTTCACGACGTCCGGGTGACAATGTCCGACGGAGGCGACATTATTGTAACAATCGAGGTATTTGCGTCCCTCGGAATCCCACAACCAGACCCCTTTCCCACGCACAAGGTGGACCGGGTTGTCATAAAACAGCTCATAGACGGGGCCCAGGGCCCTTTTCCTGCGTTCCATTAAATCCATAATCGCCACCTAGCAGTACCCGCATGCTGCCCGCAATTCATTCACTACACGCCCGTGATCCAGGCTGCAGATAACCTCAAGCATGGAGCATGATTCCTTCCTCTCTTCAATGACATCGGGATCGGTGTCCCCTTCTGCATTCATTTTTACCTCACAAAGCTGAATTGCGAGTAATACGCGCAAGGTAATCGCATCCCACAACAGGGAAACCTCCGTGTCCGACAGGGGATGTGTACGATGAAAGCCGATCAACAGATTTTTTACGGGAGCTATGCCTTCCCTGCCGCGGCGCTGAAATGAAGAGGCCGATACCGCCAGATCATTAATCACGGGAGCATAAGTCATATCACCAAAATCGATCAGGCCGACCACTTCCTGCGAAACGGCGTCCGGCCGCAGGAGATTCCATGCATGGGCGTCGTTGTGAATAACCTGTGACGGCCCCGCATTCAGCGCCGGCAGGACTTCATTGCGCAATCTGTCCAGCAGCGGCACGGCAAGCGTCCCGGCGTCATCCGCGACATCCGCCCACATCTCCTTCGACACGGCGATACGGTTTGACGGACTCCACGGCATGAAATGCCTTGACGCCCTGTGTTCAAAACCCGCCAGCGCGTTAACCACCTCTCCCAGAAAGGCGCCTATCGCCTGCAGATTCCCGGCATCGGGGAAAACCCCTTCACTGTAGGGGATCCCCTCAAGATAGGTGACAACGCGAACGGCATGCTCCACACCCCCGAGATCGGCAATATTGCTCAGGCAGCGACCGTCCCTGGTGTGAACGATGCGTGGTACCGGAATGTGAGGGCTTTCCTTTTCAAGATAAAGCAGCCCCTGCGCCTGAAAATCAGTAACATCCGGGTCTTCGTCGGGACCGGCGATTTTCACGACGTATTTTCGACCGTCATCGGCCTTCAGCAGAAAATTCTGGTCCCGCTCCCCAATCAGCGGCGCCAATTCTCCCTGCAGGCCGTATGCATCGAACACCCTTGCGGCAATATCCGCCTGGTCAAAAACAGGAGGATTAAAACGCATGTCCCGGGATGTAATTCTTTCCATGCCCATTTCCTTACAGCGTCATTACTGCATAGAGCGATCTGTGACTATAAATTATCGAGTACCGGTTCAGGCAGTGCATCGGGCAGCCGGAATCGGTTCAGCCTGTGACAACGTCACAAACAGGATTTTATACAAATGCAGGGGAAAGTTCATCGGTAAGGTCCACGGCGCCTCAAAAGACGCGTTCCGCACACTGAAACCCGGAGCAAACGGGGGGTTAAATTGTTAAATCGATACCCGTTCCGGCGTCGTGGGGCTCCGGTTCATGTATCACCGCGGGCCACCAGGCTGTTAATTACCGCCAACAGGGCGCCGGCGACGAAGATCATTGTGCTGATGACAAACACCTGCGGCGGTATGCCCGTCTTCACGGCTCCGTAAACCCACAGGGGGAAAGTCAGCGTTTGTCCGGCAACGAAGCTGGTGATGATCAGGTCGTCGATCGACAATGCAAAGGCGAGTATCCCGGCACCGATAATCCCCGGCAGGATCAGCGGGAAGGTCACCGTCCAGAAGGTCACCCACGGCGTTGCGCCGAGGTCCGCAGCAGCGCGATCGAGCGCCTGATCGAGCCCCGTAACGCGGGCGCGAATGACCACCACCACGAAAGCTATGTTGAACGCGACATGCGCAATCAGGATGGTAAGCAAGCCTCGGGGCAGATTGAGCGCAAGGAAGAACGACAGCAGCGATGCGCCCACCACCACCGCCGGCGCGGCGATGTCCGCGAAAATTACAATATCGGTAATCGATTTTGCCCGGAACCGGTATCGTGCAAGAGCGAGCGCCAGCGGCGTCCCGAGGATTATCGAAATCAGCATGCTGCCAAAGGCAACCTCCAGCGAGTGGATCAGGGCCGTAGTCAGATCAGCGACCGCAAACGCGTGCGGGTACCAGTCGGTGGTGAAGCCCAGCCATTTCAAGGTCACCCGGCCGCTGGGCGCCTCGTTGAAACTGAATACCACCATGACCACGATGGGAATGATGGCATAGAGGATCACCGCCCCGCTGTAGACGGCCAGAAACCGGCGCGCGAGCACGCCGTGGCGGCCTGGGCCTGCAAACGTTCCCGACAGCTCTCTCATGCGGCGTACTCCTGGATGCTCTCCGTGCCGAACGCCTTGGCGTAGAGAAAGATGGCCACCATCAGCAACAGCATCAGGATCGAGGAAAGGGCCGCCGCCATAGGATAGTCCTGGTTCACGAAGAAGTTGTCCTGAATGACGTTGCCGATCATGTAGGTGCTGGGGCCGCCCAGGATCTGGGCATTGACGAAATCCCCGACGTTGGTCACGAACACCAGCAGAAAGCCCGCAAAGATACCCGGCGAAGACAGTGGCAGGATGACGCGGAAGAAAGTGCTCGTGGGGCTGGCGTAAAGATCATTTGCCGCGCGCACGACGCGCCGGTCGATTTTCTCCAGTGACACGTATAGCGGAAGCACGTAGTACGCGAGGCTGTTGTAGGCCAGGCCGCCTATCACCGCCCATTGGGTGGAGAGGATATAGGCACGCTGCGATATAATCCCCCAGCTCTTGAGCTGACCCAGCACCAGGCCGCGATCGGCGAGTATGAACTGCCACGCCAGCGTCCTGATCACGAACGACACGGCGAACGGAAGCAGAATAAGAAACAGCAAAGTGCCTTTATGCCTGCCGCCGTGGAATGCGATCCAGTAAGCCACGGGATAGGTGATCAAGAGTGTAATAATCGTTGAGAACCCGCCGTAGTAAAAGGACCGCAGGAACTGTCGATGATAACGCACGATCGCGTCCTGGAATTCCGCGATATGACCGGTGTAGGAATACCCCACCAGCGGATTGCCGGTTGCGACGGACAGTGCCAGCATCGAAGCGAGCGGTATCAGGAAAAACAACAGCAGATAGGCCCAGCTCGGCAGGCTCAGCAGGTACGGCGCCGCCGCCCTGCCCAGCCGCCGTCCCCCGCGGAAGGTTACCCCTGGATTATGGGGTTGAAGATGCTGTTCCAATGCTGGTACTCGGCGTAGTTCTTGAACGTGTAAAACTCATGCACCCTCGAATACATTTCCTTCGTGGGAAAGACCAGCGGACTGTCGGCCACCTGGGGATCGTTCAGCTCCCCGGCAATGTAATCCCGTGCCGCCGGTACCGGACAGATGTAATTGACGTAGGCTTCCACCATGCCCGCGATCTCCGGCGTGTAGTAGAAATTCATCCAGGCGAGCGCGCTCAGCGGATTTCTGGCGCCAACCGGGATCATCATGATGTCGTGCCAGAGCATACCTCCTTCCCTGGGTACGACGAACTCGAGATCCCCGTACCCCTTGGCTCTGGCCTGGTAGATGTCCCCCGACCACGCCTGGCTCAGCCAGATATCACCGTTCTCGAGCGCGGTAATATAGCTGCTGTCGTAGTACTGGCGAACGAGTCCCTTCTGCTTCTGTTCCTTGAGCACTCCGGCGGCCTTCTCCCAGTCATCAGGCGTCGAGGTGACAGGGTCGATGCCGAGCTTGAGCATTCCAATACTGCCGAGTTCGGTATTGTCGCTCATCATGCCAACGTGGCCGGCGAAATCCGGATCCCAGAGATCATCGATGGAGTCGATCTTGCGCCCGGTGAGTTTGGGATTGTAGGCGATTCCCGTGAAACCCGACTGCCAGGTCAGCGAATACTTGTTGCCTTTATCGAAGGACGGGCTGATCACGCTCTGGCTGGCATTCTTGTAGAAGTTGGGTATCTTCTCCTTCCAGAGCGGGATGAGCCAGTTTTGCATCATGAGCTCGGTCACCTGCCAGCCCGAGGTCATGACGATTATGTCGTAGCCGATGGACTGTCCCGCTTTCAGCACCGGTGCGATCTTGGCATAAAACGGGGCATTATTCTGGATGACTTCGAGGTACTTGACCGAAATCCCGGTGTCAGCGGTGAATTTGTCCAGGCTTGGATGCTTGCCGCCGTGCTCGGTGACGTCAATGTAGTAAGGCCAGTTCGCGAAGACAAGTTCCCTGGTAGGCTTCTGCTTATTCCACCACGCGTCCCAGTCCGTGGTGTCTGCGGCAAAGGTGAGCGGCCCCAGGCCGAGCAGCCCGGCACCCACAGCGCTGGCCTGGAGGAAGCGCCGGCGCGAGAGCCGTGTTCCGGTCAGACCGCGGAACAGTGCCGGGTCTCCGGCGGCGATGTTCTGCTTTTCATGTCGGGTTGATGTCTTTGACTTGCTCATGGTGATTTATCCTGTTCGGGGGTCTCGGATGGTTCGACGGCAAATGTGTGGTCTGAATGCCAGACGAGGTGAACGCGTTCTCCCCGGCGGGGCATAGCGCGGTCACCCAGGTTCTGGGTGTACACGCTGATGTCGCGGCCCCCCGGCCCCTCCACCGAATACTGATGGCTGACGCCGATATAGGCATCCACGCCTATCACGCCGTCAATGCTGTTCCAACCTGCCGTGAGCTGATTGTCCACTGGCAGTATCTGAATCTTTTCCGGCCGCACACCGACCATGACCCGTGGCCCCCGGTTTCCCAGACGTTCCGTCCTGAGCTGCACCAGTGTGCCCCCTTCCAGACGCACCCGGGTCACGTCGCCGCCCCGCTCCACGATTTCACCCGGAATCAGGTTTGACGCCCCCAGAAATCCGGCCACGAACTCGGTCGCCGGATTGTCGTAGACTTCATCCGGTCGACCGATCTGCTCGATACGTCCGCCTGACATGACTGCCAGGCGATCCGACATCACCATGGCCTCCTCCTGGTCGTGCGTAACGTAAAGGAAGGTAATGCCGACTTCGGACTGAATACGCTTGAGTTCGAGCTGCATCTGCTTGCGTAACTTGAGATCGAGCGCCCCCAGCGGCTCATCCAGCAGCAACAGCTTGGGCCTGTTGACCAGGGCCCGGGCCAGGGCCACGCGCTGCTGCTGCCCCCCTGAGAGATGTGCAGGTTTGCGCTTCTCGGCTCCGGACAGATCGACGAGTGCCAGTATCTCGTGTACACGCCGCTCGATCTCGCCGCGGGGGACACGCTTGCGGCGTAACCCGAAGGCCACGTTCTCATAGACATTCAGATGCGGAAACAGCGCATACGACTGGAACACCATGTTGACGTCCCGTCGGTAAGGAGGCAGATGGCTCACGTCGTTGCCGTCCAGGTAGATCGCTCCCGAAGTCGGTTCCTCGAAACCGCCGATCATGGACAGGGTCGTGGATTTTCCGCAACCGGAGGGACCCAGCAGACTGAAGAACTCGCCTCCCTCGATGGTGAGCGAGATCTCCCTCACCGCAATAACCGGTCCATAGGCCTTGGTCACCGCCTCCAGCCGGACATTGTGGCGCTCGTCAGCCGATGCCCCTCCGTCTTGCCGGGATTCACTGCATTTGGTGTTTTTCATCCGGTGTGGCGTTCCCTGTCAGAATGCCGAATAGGAGGGAGTCGGGTGTGGGTCATTTTACTTCTGGTGTTTTCTTTAAAAAACAAGCATAAACCAATGGTTCCAGAGGTGAAAGTACCTGTCCGCGCCTAACGATGCCGGCACTGCCGTTTACAGACTCTTGACTTATTCAATCGAATGAATTATTTCTTGTTCCTGGCTTTCGATAATCGCTGATCCATGTCTTCACAGCGCTCCGCAAAATCCGCCTACCGCTCCGGGGACACCAGGGAGCGGCTGCTCAGGGCGGCCCTGGAGGCCTTCGGGGTGCACGGCTACGAGGGCGTCTCCACGCGGCAGCTGGCCAATCTCGCCGGGGTCAACCTGGCGGCCATCCCCTATCACTTCGGCGGCAAGCAGGGCATCTATCTCGCGGTGGCGGAGGAAATCGTGGCCTGCGTGAGTGCCGTCATGCGCGGCCGGGTGGAAGAGATACGGCGTGACCTGGAGGCGCACAAGCGTCCTTCGCAAAAGCGCCTGCTGGGCCATTTCCAGGCCACCATCCAGGACCTGGCGGGGGTGCTGCTGGGCTCCCCCGACGCCCACCTCTGGGCCGGGATCATCCTGCGCGAACAGATGCATCCCACCGAGGCCTTCGAGATCCTCTGAACACATTACCCGGCTGTTGATCCGGCAGTCCACGGACATGTTGCTGGCCGAGCGACGAAGGGAAAGGAGCGCAAAATGAAAAAACGGATACTGGTATTGCTCGTGCTCATCATCGCGGCGGCAGGCGGCTACGCTGCCTGGCACTATACCCAGAATGAAGAAACCTCGGAGAACCGGCTGGTGCTGTACGGCAACGTGGACATCCGCGAGGTCAATCTGGGTTTCAGGGTCAGCGGACGCGTCGTTCAGATGCGCGTCGAGGAAGGCGATCACGTCAAGGCGGGAGATGTCGTTGCCACTCTGGACAAGGCGCCATTCCAGCACGATCTGGCGCTCACCCGGGGCCAGCTGGAGGCCCGCCGCGCCACCTACCAGAAGATGCTGGCCGGCACCCGGCCGGAGGAGATCGCCCAGGCCAGGGCCCAGGTCGCCGAACAGAAGGCGACCCTGAAAAACGCCCAGCGCATCTTTGATCGCCAGCAGCGGCTGCTGAAGAAGGACGTCACCTCCAAGCAGACCTACGAGGACGCCCTGGCGCGCAAAACGGAAACCCAGGCCCGGCTGAACTCTGCCCGCGCCGCCCTGGAACTGGCCGAGGCGGGATTCCGCAAGGAGGACATCCGCGCCGCGGAGGGCGAGCTGCACGCCGCCGATGCCCAGGTGTCCCAGGCCGAGACCCGGCTGCAGGATACCGATCTCGTCGCGCCCTCGGACGGCACGGTGCTGACGCGCGCGGTGGAACCGGGCGCCATCGTTGCGGCCGGGGCCACCGTGTACAGCATCTCCCTGCAGTCCCCCGTGTGGGTGCGCACCTACGTCGCGGAGCCGAACCTGGGACGGGTGCACCCGGGTATGCCGGTGACGGTGGAAACCGACGGCGGGGAACGCTACCAGGGCCAGATCGGCTTCATCTCCCCGGATGC
>JARRRO010000002.1:0-7485 GCA_037380645.1 Gammaproteobacteria bacterium
CGAAGCCATGGCGGTCTTCGACGCCGACCTGCAAAAGCATCAGGCCGGCAACGATCATAACAACGCCCCCCGTGATCAATCCGGAGGCAGCGGTACCAAGGGGACAAATCCGGATACGGCGGCCGCCGGTGCCGGGACATCCGCGTCCGCCTCCCCGGCGGGCGGCGGCACCACCCGGCAGGGACCGAGCGGGGTCGCCTCGGGAACGCCCACAGCCGGCGCCGGCGGCAACGCCTCTGCCGATCACGGCACCGGCCAGTCCGGTTACGGCGGCGAAGCTGACACCGGTGGCGCGGGCGGTAACGCCAGGACCGATGCGGAACGGCGGGCGGCGCTGGATAGGAAACTGAACAAGGAATTGGCGGTGTTCGACGGTATTATCCTCAACCGACGCGCCGACGTCATTAATCAGGAAAACAAGGAAGGCGGCGGCAACGGCAGGGATGACGGAACCGGCGGCGGCGGTAGCGGCGGCAACGCCGCGCAGGGGGGAAGCGGCGACACCCCGCCGCTGCTGACGGCCAACGCGAAGGACACCGGCAACGTGATCACCCGCGGCCAGGTCCCCAACGCCCCGGCGGACAACCGCAAAGGCGATTACAAACAGGCCAATGCCAAGCCGCATGATGACCGGATCCCGCCCGACATCCCCAGCGGAGACGATGACGACATCGTCGCCCGGCAGCTGCGCGAGGCAGCCATGAAGGAGGATGACCCGAAACTTCGGGCCAAACTATGGGACGAATACAGGAAATACAAAGCAGGCGTGCAGGCAAAGCGATGAAAACCACTGGCGTTTATCTGTTTCCCCTGATCCTCGTGCTGCTGGCGGCCGGCTGCAGCACCACCATGGTGCGCTCCACCCAGCAGGAACCGGCGCGCAAGGCGGCCACCCCCATCCCCGAAGATCAGCTGCTGGACGTGGGCATCGATATCTTCGACCCCGGGGTGGATGAAAACAGCCAGGAGCAGCCGGCCGGGGTCTACCCGCCCATACGCAAGGCCGAGGCCCGCTATATTCCCTACCGGCTGATGGAAACCCTGCAGCGGACCGGAAACTGGGGCGTGGTCAGGGTGATCCCGGATCACCGCAGCGAGATGGATGTATGGATAGACGGACAGATCCTTAAATCCAACGGCGAGGAGCTGTCTCTCAAGATCACGGCCAAGGACGCCACCAACCGCGTCTGGTTCACCAAGACCTACACCGAGGAAGCCAGCAAATACGCTTATGACAGCAGCCTGAAAAACAGGAGCGACGATCCCTTCCAGGGCCTGTACAACCGCATCGCCAACGACCTGCTGCAATTCCATCAGCAGTCGCTGAAGACCGCCGACATCAAAACCATACGCACGGTCACGAAACTGAAGTTCGCCCGCGACTTCGCTCCCGATGCGTATAATGAATACATCAAAAAGGACGGCAATGGCCGCTACAAGGTCAAGCGCCTGCCGGCGACAAACGATCCCATCCTGGCGCGCGTCCACAAGATCCGTGAACGGGACAACATGTTCGTGGACACCCTCCAGGATTACTACGGTTCTTTCGTACGCCAGATGGACGGCCCCTACTACCAGTGGCGCAAGGACAGCTATGACGAAATCGTCCAACTGAACAAGCTGAACAAGCAGGCGACCACCCGGACCCTGGGCGGAATACTTACCGTCCTGGCCAGCGCGGCGGCCATCATCACCGGCTGCGGTGCCAATAATCCATATGCCCGCAATGCCTGTCAGCTGGCGGGGACTGCCGGCGTGATTGGCGGCGCCTACATGGTTAAGAGCGGCGTGGACAAGCGCGCGGAGGCAAAACTGCACGCCAAGTCCCTGGAAGAGCTGAGCCGTTCGCTGAACAGCGAAATCAAACCCCATACCATGGAACTTAAGAACCGCACCGTCACCCTGACCGGAACGGTGGACCAGCAGTATGAGCAGTGGCGGCAGATCCTCAAGGAGATGTACTCCACCGAAACCGGCCAGACCCAGGCCAGCGCTGCCGACGGCACCAGACAGACGGAGTAAGCGGTGAGGGGTAAAGGGTGCGCGATCAGGTAACCCTGTTCTTTTGCTGCTTTACGCCTTACCCCTTACCCTTCATTCTTCACTGTGTATTATTCTCTTACCCTGAACAGAATGATATTGAATCGCATTGAATTTCTGAAACTATCAGCCGGCACATTGCGCTTGCATGAATAACGACAAGAAGGGGGAAGCAAACGGCGAATCCCCCCGGATCCAACCCACGGCGATCAAACTCACCAGCGACGATGCCCCGGCGCAGGCGCCGGCGACCCGCGGGCAACAGCATTACGGACTGTGGCTGCCCCTGCTCGTTCTGCTCGCCCTCGTGGCCGGCGTGGTCTTCCTGCTGCCCCGGTGGGTGGGACCGGTGGCGCCGCCGGTGTCCGGGCAGGCGCCGGCAGACGCCGGTCCCGGCGCCGCCGCGCCGGCGCAATCCAAGGCCGCCGGGGCTTCTCCCTGGACCGAGGCGCAGCAGGCCGAGCTGCGCAAGCAGAGTCAGGATGTCCTGGCAAAGATGCTGGACCTGCAGGAAGAACTGAAAAAACACGGCGTGAAGCAATGGGCGGGCGACGCCTACGACGAGGCGCTGAAAACCGCGAAGCAGGGAGATGCCGCCTACAGCGAGGAGCATTTCCAGGCGGCGCTGGATCACTACCGGCAGAGCCTGTCCCGGCTGCAGGACCTGCGGGACGGCATGGACCGGGTATTCCAGCAGGCCCTGCAGCAGGGCCAGAAGGCACTGGCCGACGGAGACTCGGCCCGGGCTCAAAAGGCATTCGCCACCGCCCTGTTGATCCGGCCCGGTGACGGAGAGGCCCAGCGGGGCCAACAGCGCGCCGGCACCCTGGACCAGGTCAACGGATTGATCCGGCAGGGGGACGAACACCTGCAGGACGGCAAACTGGAGGAGGCCAAATCCGCCTATGCCCGTGCCCTGCAGATCGACCGCTACGCGGATCGGGCCCGGCAGGGCCTGGACCAGGCAAACCAGAGGCTGCAGGAGCGGGAATTCCAGCGCCGCATGTCCGCCGGCTACGCGGCCCTGGACGGGGGTCGCCTGGACGATGCCCGGAAGGCCTTCAACCAGGCCCTCAAAATCAAGCCCGGCGCCAGTGATGCCCGGGCCGGCCTGGAACAGGCCGAACAGCGGCTCACCAACAGCAGGATCAAGGACGCCCTCGCCGCCGCCCATAAGGCCGAGGCCGGGGAAGACTGGCAGGGGGCCATCAAACACTACCAGGCGGCCCTGTCCCTGGATGCCACCCTGGCCAGCGCCCACCAGGGACTGGCCAATGCGCGCCGGCGCGCCGACCTGGACCGGCGGCTGGCCAGCACCCTCGCCAATCCGTTGCGTCTGGCCGATGACCAGGCCTATGCGCAAGCCAAGGCCCTGGGGCGCGAGGCACTGGCCATCGATCACCCCGGTCCGCGCCTCAAGAGACAGATCGCCGCCCTGGTCCGGGAGGTGAAGCAGGCCAGGGTCCCGAAAAGTGTCACCCTGCGCTCCGACAACCAGACACACGTCATCATTTACAAGGTGGGGGACATGGGCCAGTTCGCGCAAAAAACCGTCCAGCTCACACCGGGTCACTACGTGGCGGTGGGAAGTCGCACGGGATACCGGGACGTGCGCGTCGAATTCACCGTACGCCCCGATCAGCCCGTGGCGCCGGTGGTGGTTCAGGTCAGCGAAACCATCAATGCCGGGGAATAAGGAGGCAAAGCCGCCGGTGATCGCGACCTGTTATCATTCCCGGATCCTTCGATCCTGCCTCCATCATGCCAACTGACCAGGACAAGCAACCCGCCCCGCCGGATGTCATCGAGCCGGGGCGTTTCCAGCCCCCGCCGCGCGGGGGCCCGCGGTTCTCCCTGAAACTGCGCGTCGGGGCCGTGGCCACCGGCCTGGCCCTGCTATTCAGCGCCGCCGCCGCCTGGTTTCTGCTGACCGGCAGGGCGGTGCACATAGAAACCCATCCTCCCGGGGCCGGGATAGCTATCCACGGCGGCCTGTCCCTGCGCCTTTCCGATCGCGTGCTGCTGCGTCCCGGGGAATACCGGCTGCGCATCACCGCGCCGGGCTACCGGCCCCTGACGCAATCCCTGACCGTCACCGATGCCCAGGACCAGCATTACCGCTATACGCTGCAGAGGCTGCCCGGGCACCTGGCCGTGAGCAGCACCCCGGTTCAGGGGGCCGGCGTCTACATCGACGGCGAACTCCGCGGCAGCACGCCGGTCACCGTGGACGGCCTGGAACATGGCCGCCATCAGGTGCGGATCCAGGCCGATCGCTATCTTCCCTTCCGGCAGGCGGTGGAGATCGAGGGCCTGGACCACACACAGACCGTACAGGCGCACCTGGACCCGGCGTGGTCGGATGCTGCCTGCCTACAAGGCCTGGCAGAAGACCCTTCAGGTGCGCGCCGGACAGACCCTGGACCTGCCCGAGATCCAACTGCAGCCGGCCGCCGCCGTGGTGCACCTGGTCACCGCTCCCCCCGGCGCCGGCGTCACCGTGAATGGTGACTACGTCGGACAGACGCCGCTGGAGGCGGCGCTGGAACCCCAACAGCCGGCGCAGATCCGGCTGTTCAAGCCGGGCTACCGGCAGGCTACCCGGAAACTGACCCTGGGGGCCGGCCAGGAACAGACCCTGCGCCTGAACCTTGAGCCGGAGCTGGCCGATGTCCGGGTAAAGGCCGATCCGGCCGACGCCGAGCTGTTCGTGGACGGCCGCGCGCGCGGCAAGGCCCACCAGACCCTGCAGCTCACCACCCGCCCCCACCACATAGAAATACGCAAGGACGGTTACGTCTCCTACCGCACTGACATGACGCCCCGCGCCGGCATGGCCCAGGAGATCCGGGTCGAGCTCAAGACCGTCAGGGAGGCGAAGCTGGAGGCGGTTAAACCGATCATCAAGACCAGGGGCGGGGAAACCATGAAACTGTTCAGGCCCACACGTTTCACCATGGGGGCATCCCGGCGCGAACCGGGCAGGCGGGCCAACGAGGTCCTGCACCAGGTCAACCTCACCCGGCCTTTCTACCTGTCCCTGCACGAGGTCAGCAACGCTGAATACCGCCGCTTCGACCCCCATCACAACTCCGGACAGGTGCAGAACGTCAGCCTGGACGGGGAACAGCAACCGGTGGTCAACATCACCTGGGATCAGGCGGCGCAGTATTGTAACTGGCTCAGCAAGCAGGATTCGCTGCAGCCTTTCTACCAGGAGAAGGGCGGCAAGATCAGCGGTTTTAACCCCCGCGCCGACGGCTACCGTCTGCCCACGGAAGCGGAGTGGGCCTGGGCCGCCCGCGTCCGGCCCGACGGCAGCCTGCTGAAATTCCCCTGGGGCAAGGCCATGCCGCCCCCGCCCAAGAGCGGCAACTATGCCGACGAATCCGCATCCAATCTGATCGGACGCATTATCCGCGGCTATAATGACGGCTACGCCGTCAGTGCGCCGGTGGGCAGTTTTCCCGCCGACGGCAAGGGACTGTATGACATGGGCGGGAATGTGGCCGAATGGGTCAACGATTATTACGATATCATGGTCTCCGCGGCGGACCGGGTGGAAACCGATCCGCTGGGACCCAAAACCGGTGAGCACCACGTCATCAGGGGGTCGAGCTGGGCTGAAGGCAGCCTCACCGAACTGCGGTTCTCCTTCCGCGACTACGGCTCCAAGGCCCGTAACGACGTCGGATTCAGAATCGCCCGCTTTGTGGAGTAGATCGATGCCGAAAACACCTGGAATCCTGCTGCTGTCGCTGCTGGTCCTCGGGCTGCCCGGCGCCCACGCCCAGGACCAGCCCCGGGACAAACAGGCCGCCCAGTCCGGGCAATCGGACGGCGGCGCACAGAAACAGCAACAGGCGCAGCAGGCGCCGAAGAAACAGGCAGGGGGAAAAGGCAACCCCGGCTCCATAAAAGACTTCAAGCCCAGCGAGAAGATCTCCAATGACCTGTCCGTTTCCTTCCCGGTGGATATTTGAGCATGAAGCACAATCCCGTCTCGGACTTCGTCTATCAGCTGTTCGCCCTGATTTTCTCCATCATCATCGTGCATGCGGTGTACGTGACGGTCATCCGTCCCCACGCCGAGGCCATCATCGCCCAGCAACGGGCAGAGCAGTCCGCCGGGAAACCGGTGGAAATGAAGCGCTCCATTTATATCGTGGTCAAGGATTATGAACAGGAGGCCTGTTTCATCCTGGGGCTGTGGGTGATGGCCATCATGGGGCTGAAGGGCCGGGTCGCCCTGCATGAGCGGCGTCTGCTCTCGCAGCCGCTGCTGGACGTCGCCTCGGGAACCAGCATCCTGCCCGAGGACGCCCGCCAGTATGCTCGGCCGCTGCAGGCCCTGCCTGAGGACGAACGGGAGTACCTCCTGCCCCGGGCCCTACTGACCGCCCTGCAGCGCTTCGGCTCCACGCGCAACATCCAGGACGTCTCCACTGCCGTCAAGGAAGTGTGCGACACGGAATACGAGCGGCTCGATGCCGAGCTGTCCTTGACCCGCTACATCATCTGGGCCATCCCCTCCATCGGTTTTATCGGCACCGTGCGTGGTATCGGCGAAGCCCTGGGTCAGGCCCAGCGTGCCGTGCAGGGTGACATCGTCGGCGTCACCATCAGCCTCGGCGTCGCCTTTAATTCCACCTTCATCGCCCTGGTCATCAGCATCCTCATCATGTTTCTCATGCACCAGCTGCAGCTGCTGCAGGAAAGGCTGGTCCTCGACACCCAGCATTACTGCGACGTAAACCTGATCCGGCACCTGCAGGTGCGTTAAGGAACTGCAGTATGGCCGTATCGGTAATCGAATTGAACGACAGCGAGATCCGGGTCTCCAGGGATACGGAGATCATCCTGCGTACGCCGGGTTATGCGGTGCTCCGCTCCGATGACCTGGTGCTGGGCGAGCAGGCGGAACGCGTGGCCCACCTGAATCCGCGCCAGACCAACAACCGCTACTGGAGCAATCTCAACCAGAACGCCCTCAGCATCCTCTCCCCCCAGGCCAGGCACAACGCCGACTTGGCCTACCGGCATCTGCTGGCCATCCACGAGCAGGCGGGGAAGCCCGAGGAGGTAATATTCTCCGTGCCCGGCAGTTATTCCAAGGAGCAGTTGTCCCTGCTGCTGGGCATCGTCGAGTCCTGCCCGTTTACGGCGGTGGGCCTGGTGGATTCGGCCGTGGCCGCCGCGGCCGCCGTGGCCGGGGCGGGACGCTGCGTGCACCTGGACATCCATCTGCACCATACCGTCGTCACCTACCTGGAAATCAGCGACACGGTTTCGCGCATGGCGGTGTATATCGTCGAGGACTGCGGGGTCACCGACATCCACGATACCTGTGCGAGTCTCATCGCCGACCTGTTCATCCAGCAGTCCCGCTTCGATCCGCAGCACCACGGCGAGACGGAACAGGCCCTGTACGACAGCATCCCCGGT
>JARRRO010000002.1:7521-23602 GCA_037380645.1 Gammaproteobacteria bacterium
GGTGCAACCGGAGATCCGCCACGGCAGTACCCGCCACCAGGTACGCCTGTTTCGAGAACCGCTGCTGCAGGCCCTCCAGCCCCATTACGAGAAGATCGCCGCCGCCGTCCCGGGCGAAGCGCTATGCCTGGTCAGCGACCGGCTGCTGGCACTGCCCGGCTTTACCGACGTGCTCGGCAACACCCATGCCCTGCAGCCCGACACCGTGTTTCACGGCTGCCGCCTGCACGAGGCGGCGATCCGTTCGTCCGGCCCGGGCCTGACCTTCGTAACCAGCCTGCCCGCCTCACCGACTCCCGCCGTGACGCCGCGGCCACCGGCGCCGCGGCGGGATGACACCAGCCGGGTGGCCACGGCCACCCATCTCCTGATCAATCACCGGGCTCACGGGCTCAACGCCTCTCCCCTGTACATCGCCGCCGGCGAAGGCGTGGTCCGCGCCGCCGACCCCCACCGCCACTGTTCCGTCTCCCTGGATGAGAAGGGGGCGATCGTCAGACAGGAAGGGGAACTGGCCGTCCACGTCAACGGCAGCCGCATAGCCGGCCCGACCCGGGTCGCCGCCGGCGACACTCTGGGCTTCGCCGGTTCGGACACGGTTTACCGCTTCATTCACGTCGCCTCCCGCTGATGCGCAGCCGCCGGCAGCTCACGCCGTTCAGCCTGTCCTTCCTCGATATCATGTCCTGCGGCTTCGGCGCGGTGGTGCTGTTGTTCCTGATCATTAAGCACAACGTCATCTCCGCACCCCCCCAGCCCCAGAACGAAATGTCCTCGGAAGTCACCCTATTGGACAAAGAGATAAAGGACGGCAAACAGAAGCTGGCGGAGCTGCGCAACACCATAGACGAGGTGCGGCAGCGGCGGGTGACCGCCGAGGGGCTGGCCAGGAAGATCCAGAAGGAAATCGAGGAGACCTCCGGCGAGATAAAGTCGCAGTCGTCCGCGGCGCAGACCACCGAGATCGAGAAGCTCAAACAGAACCTGAAAAAGCTGCAGGAGGAAAAGAGCCGCCTGGAGAAGCAGAGCAAGAATACCGGCCACAACATCCGCAGCTTCACCGGCCAGGGCAACCGCCAGTACCTGAGCGGGCTGAAGCTGGGGGGCAAGCGCGTCCTGGTCCTCCTGGACGACTCCGCCAGCATGCTCGATGACACCATCGTCAACGTGATCCGGCGCCGCAACATGTCCGACCAGGTCAAGCGCTATTCTCCCAAGTGGGTACGTGCGCTGCGCATCGTCGACTGGCTGAGCACCCAGTTTCCGCCGGGCAGCCGCTTCCAGATCTATACCTTCAACACCAGCGCCGGCTCCGTCCTCAAGGGCACCACCGGCCACTGGCTGAACGTCAGCAAGGCGGGAGAGGTGGACAAGGCCGTTGGTGCCCTGAAGCAGCGCATCCCCGCCGGCGGCACCAGCCTGGAAAACGCCTTCATCGCCGCCGCCGGCCTCTCGCCGCTGCCGGACAACATCTACCTCATCACCGACGGCCTGCCCACCCAGGGCCGCCAGAGGCCGAATGCCACCACGGTCACGGGCCGGCAGCGCATGCAGTTCTTCGCCGATGCCCTGAAAAAACTGCCGGAGCACATCCCGGTCAACACCATCCTCGTCCCCATGCAAGGCGATCCCATGGCCTCATCCGCCTTCTGGCAGCTGGCCCAGCTGACCCGGGGCTCGTTCCTAACGCCGACGGATGACTGGCCATGAGGCGGCCGCGGCGCGAAAACGAACCCTTCAATATCTCCTTCCTGGACGTCATCACCTGCGGTTTCGGGGCCATGATTCTGCTCCTGATGATCGCCCGTTCCGGCCAGACGCCGGTCCTGGAGCCCTCGCCGCAGCCCAATCAGGGCGTGGTCCGGGACCTGCAGGAACAGTTGTTCCAGATCCGCGGCCAGGCCCGGGTCCTGAACCGCGACCTGACGGCGGCCCGGGAACAGCTCTCGCAATGGAAACTGAAAGTGGCCCGGCTGCGGTCGCACCTGGGCGACATCAAATCCCGGGAGTCCGGCGTCGCCGAACAGGCGGCCGCCAATACCGCCATTAAGGGCCAGCTGGAACTGGCCATGCAGCAGTTGACCGACGAGATGAAGCGGCTGCTGGGAGAACACCGTTTCGACAAGAGCGATTACATCGGGGGGATCCCCGTGGACAGCGAATACATCATCTTCATCATCGATACCTCGGGCAGCATGTTCCAGTACAGCTGGGACAGAATGATGAAACAACTGATCCAGACACTGGACGTATATCCCCACGTCAAGGGCATACAGATCATGAACGATATGGGGACTTACATGTTTCCCAGCTACCGAGGCCAGTGGATCCCGGACACCCCCGGCCGGCGCAAGATCATTCTCGACCGCCTCAGGACCTGGAACCCGTTCAGCAATTCCAGCCCGGTGGAGGGCATTATCGAGGCCATCCGCACCTATTACAGCCCGAACAAGAAGATCAGCCTGTATTACTTCGGCGACGATTTCCAGGGCCAGTCCATACAACACGTGATTGATATTGTTGATAAATTGAACCCCAGAGGGGCCGACGGGGAGCCCCAGATCCGCATCCACGCCGTGGGCTTCCCCACCCTGTTCACCCAGCCCCGCTACATGCAGAATTCGGTCATTCGTTTTGCTACACTTATGCGTGAACTGACCCAGAAAAATGGGGGGGCGTTTGTCGGTCTGAACGACTTCAGATAGACGTTTTCGCGAGGTAACAACTTGATGTCGGTGAGCGGAAAGCGGAAACACCGCCAATTCCACGAGTCTCTTTTGACCACGGCCGTGGTGTTGCTGCTGGCCGGCTGCAGCAGCTCCCTCAACCTCAAGGTAAAGACCCAGATCCCCACCCCGGTGGTGACCCGGATGCCCCTGGTCATGGGCGTGCACTTCAGCGACAAGTTCAGGAACTACGTCTACCAGGAAAATTCCGAAGACCGCCAGAACTGGCATCTCGACAATTCCGCCTCGCGCCTGGCCCTGTTCAGGCAGGTCCTGCCCTCCATGTTCAAGGAAGTCCGCGACGTCCCCGGCACCAAGGCCCCGGCGGGGGTGCACGTCGACGCCATTATTTCGCCTGAGGTGGAGGACATGCAGCTGGCCCTGCCGAAAGAGACCTATTCCGATCTTTACGAGGCCTGGATCAAGTATAAAATCCAGTTGTACAGACCCGATGGGAAGCTTATCGGAGAGTGGCCCATCACCGGCTACGGCAAGGCGGAAAAGGGTTTCTTCACCAGCCGCAGCAAGGGGCTGAACACCGCCATCGACCAGGCCATGCGGGACATCGGGGCAAAGCTCTCCATCGGGTTCCCCAAACAGGAGGTGGTCCAGCAATGGCTGGCCAGCAGAACCAATGAATACCACGCCGAAGCCAGGCCCTAACCTCGTTCTGTTGGGCGCCCCAATTCTGCTCGCGGCGCTGCTGGCAGGCTGCGGCAGCACCACGGTGATAAACGAATACCGGGGAAAACCCGCCGCGGCGATCAAGAAAGGCGAGGCCGTGGTCGTTCTCGGTCGCCGCAACCGTCCCGATCACGAGACCGAGGCGGATTTCATCGAATGCGTGGGTGATTCCCTGAGCGACGGCGGCAAGGACGTCAAGGTGATCCCGGAAAAAAAGTTCATTAACAGCATGTATCCCTACTTCGAAGCCAGCACCGCCCCCATGAACGTCAAGAACCTGGGCACCCTGATGCAAAACCCGGCTGTTGCCAAGAAGCTCCGCAAGTTGAATCTGCGTTATTTCGTGTGGATAGACGGGGATACCCAGACCACCGACAAGAAGGGTACCCTGTCCTGCGCCATCGGGCCGGGCGGCGGCGGCTGTTTCGGCTTCCTCAGCTGGGAGGATCAGTCCAACTACGAAGCCACCATCTGGGATTTCAAGAAGCTGGCCCTGTCCGGCAAGATCAGCGCCCAGACCGACGGCACTTCCTACGTCCCGGCGGTCATCGTCCCCATCCCCCTGCTGGCACGGGTCCAGGCCCATGCCTGCAAGAGCATGGCCGAGCGCATCAGCCAGTTGCTCGAGCAGTCCCCCACTACCGCCAGCGTCACCTCCACGCAGGCCGATCGACCCCCGCCATCGCCGGCATCAACGCTTGAGCTTGAGTAGCTCCCGCATGTGCACGCCCTCGTCGGCCAGCACCTTCCTGTCCACGTCCATCCTGTCCGTGATCAGCCGCTTTCCCATCATGAATTCCGCCGGCTTGTTGACCGCGTCCACGGCGATGACCTTTCCCTCCCTGAAATAAAACACCGCGAAACTGCGGCAGCCCTCGCGGTCGCCGCGCACGACAATCTCGTCATAACCCTGGGACAGCCCCGCGATCTGCAATTTGAGATCGTATTGATCGGACCAGAACCAGGGCAGGGCGTTGTATTTCTTGTCCAGGCCGCAGACCGCGGCCGCCGCCACCCGCGCCTGGTCGGTGGCGTTCTGCACCGACTCCAGCCTGAGCATGCGCCGGTAGATGGGATTGTAATGCAACGTGCAGTCCCCCGCGGCATGAATATCCGGATCGCTGGTGCGGGTGGTCTCGTCGACCACGATGCCGTTGTCCGTTTTCAGCCCCGCATCCCCGGCCAGTTCCACGTTGGGCACGATGCCCACGCCGATGACCACCAGATCGGCCTCGAAGCAACTGCCGTCGGCGCAACGTACCCGCTCCACCCTGGACTTTCCCTCGAAGGCGCTCACCGCCGTGCCGCAGCGGATATCCACCCCCTCCTCCCGGTGCACCCGCGCGTAAAATTCCGACACCTCCGGGGCAGTGACCCGCTGCATCACCCTCTCCAGCATCTCCAGCACGGTAACCTTCATGCCCAGGCCGTTGAGCACCGCGGCGGCCTCCAGGCCGATATAACCGCCACCCACGATCACCGCGCCGGCACCCGCCCGGACATGCTCCCGGATCTGTTCCACGTCATGGAGGTTGCGCAGATAACAGACGCCCTCGAGGTCCACGCCGGGCAGATCCACGGTGCGCACCCGCGAGCCCACGGTCAGGCACAGCTTGTCGTACACCACGGTGCCGCCGTCGTCCAGGGTCAGCCGCTTATATCCGGGCTCGATGCCCTCCACACGCCGCTGCAGCAGAAATTCCACCTGCGCCTGTTCGTAGGCCTCCCGGGGACGGATGGTGATTTCCTCCAGTGTCTTGTTGCCGGCGAGATATTCCTTGGACAGCGGCGGGCGGTGGTAGGGGATGACCGGCTCCTCGCCGATCACCAGGATACGACCCTCCCAGCCCTCCTGGCGCAGACTCACGGCCAGTTGGGCGGCGGCGTGCGAGGCACCGACGACGATACAGCATTTACTCATGTGGCTTCACCCTCTTTGCCAATCGTTTACTTGAAAATTGCATTGCACCTTAATCAGCCACTAAGATCACAGAGGAGCAAAAAATGTATTAAATCAAGTCAGAGACTTGTCACGATACTGAATATAACTAATGACATATTAGTTTGCCGTTCTCTGTGTACCTGTGTGTCCTCTGTGGCTAAATAATCATTTACCCAAGGCGATAACTTCATAGATGGCTCGCGTTACTTGCGACAGATCATCGGACTCGATAATGTATGGCGGCATGATGTAGACCAGGCGGCCGAAGGGTCTGACCCAGACGCCCCGATTGACGAATTCGTGCGGTACCGTGTTCATGTCTACGGGCTGCTCCAGTTCCACCACGCCGACGGCACCGAGAACACGGACGTCGTTGACGCCGGGCAGGTCGCGGCAAGGCTCCAGTTCCTTCCGCAACTGCGCTTCGATGGCGGTGACGGATCGCTTCCAGTTACAGGACAACAAGAGTTTTATGCTGGCCAGGGCCACCGCGCAGGCCAGGGGGTTGGCCATGAAGGTGGGACCGTGCATGAATACCCCCGGCTCCTGCGCGCAGATGGTCTCCGCCACCGCACGCGTGCACAGGGTGGTCGCCAGGGTCAGGTAGCCCCCGGTCAGGGCCTTGCCCAGGCACAGGATGTCGGGGCTGACGCCGGCGTGTTCACAGGCGAACAGGCGGCCGGTGCGGCCGAAGCCGGTGGCAATCTCGTCGGCGATCAGCAGCGCCCCGTACTCGTCGCACAATTCGCGCACACACCTTAAGTATTCGGGGTGATAAAAGCGCATACCCCCGGCCCCCTGCAGCACCGGTTCGAGAATGACCGCTGCCACTTCCTGCCGATGCTTCTCCAGCAGTTCCCGCATCCCGGCGATGTCCGCCTGGTCCCATTCATCATGAAAGCCCAATGCCGGCGCCGGGGCGAACAGCTGCTGCGGCAGGACCCGGTTGAACAGGGTGTGCATGCCGGTCACCGGATCGCACACCGACATGGCACCCAGGGTGTCGCCGTGATAACCGCCGCGGACGGTCAAAAAGCGCTGCCTCTGCAGCCGGCCCAGCGCCACCTGGTATTGGATCGCCATCTTCATGGCCACCTCCACGGAGACCGAACCCGAATCGGCGAAGAATACGGTTGTAAGGCCGGCCGGCGTCAGCCGCACCAGTTCCTCGGCCAGGGCGAGGGCGGGCTCGTGGGTGAGACCGCCGAACATGACGTGGGCCATGGTGTCCAGCTGCCGGCGCAGCGCCGCGTTCAGCACCGGGTGGTTGTAGCCGTGGATGGCGCACCACCACGAGGCCATGCCGTCGATCAGTTCCCTGCCGTCGGCCAGCTTCAGGCGTACGCCGGCGGCGGAGACCACGGGAAATACCGGCGCCGCCGCCGTCATGGAGGCGTAGGGATGCCAGACGACGGCCCGGTCCCGTTCGATCATGTCGTCATAGGTGCTGTCGGCGGCGGCCATGGCTGCAGGTAACGTCGGGTTCCGTCTTGATTGGGAGGGATGCCAATGCTACTACTGTTCGACCCCATTGCCCAACCGAGCAGCGCCATGCCCGAGACCATGCAATATATCGACATCACCGCCTTCGGCGGCCCCGAGGTGCTCCAGCTTCGCACCGGTGAGCGTCCCCGCCCTGGCAAAGGACAGGTCCTCATCAGGGTGGCCGCCGCCGGGGTCAACCGTCCCGATGTGATCCAGCGTACCGGGCATTATCCGCCACCACCCGGCGCCTCGCCCGTCCCCGGCCTGGAGGTGTCCGGCGAGGTCGTGTCCGCCGGCCCCGGGGTGGACAGCCCTGCCGTCGGCACACAGGTCTGCGCCCTGATGGCCGGCGGCGGCTATGCCGAATACGCGGTAGCGGAGGCGGCCCTGTGCCTGCCCGTCCCCGACGGCCTGCCGGTGGTCGAGGCCGCCGCCCTGCCGGAGACCTTCTTCACCGTCTGGAGCAATGTCTTCGACCGCGCCCGCCTGCAGGCAGGGAATACCTTCCTGGTGCACGGCGGCAGCAGCGGCATAGGCACAACGGCGATCCAGATGGCCCGGGCCATGGGCGCGCGGGTCTTCGCCACCGCCGGTTCCGAGGAGAAGTGCGCGGCCTGCCGGCAGCTGGGAGCGGAGCGCGCCGTCAATTACCGCAGCGGCGATTTCGTCGCCGAGCTCAAAGCGGCGACCGCGGATCGGGGGGTGGATGTGATCCTGGACATGGTCCTGGGCGATTATATGCAGAAGAACATCTCCCTGGCCGCGCCTGAGGGGCGTATCGTCATCATCGCCGGCCTCAAGGGTTTCACCACGGAGGAGAATTTCGCCCCGGTGATGCTGAAGCGCCTGACCATCACCGGTTCCACGCTGCGCCCCCGCGAGGCGGGGTTCAAGGCCACCGTCGCCCGGAACCTGGAGCGGCATATCTGGCCGCTGCTGACCTCGGGCGCCATCCGGCCGGTGATTCACCGGGTCCTGCCCCTGTCCGAGGCGGCTGAGGCCCACCGCATCATGGAGGCCAGCAGGCACATTGGCAAGATCCTGCTCGCCCCATGAATCTTTAGATATCGAACTGGAAACCGGCGGGCAAATTGATTACATTAGCGCGCTTTGATTTATTGATTCGGGAATTGTCATGCCGAAAATAAAATACATTGCTGCCGACGGCACCGAGACCGTGGTGGAGGCCAAGGTCGGCCAGTCCGTCATGCTGACAGCAATCAACAACAACGTGCCGGGCATCGTGGCCGAGTGCGGCGGCGCCTGCAGTTGCGCCACCTGTCACGTCCACGTCGAGCCGGAATGGTCTGACAGGCTCCCGCCGCCGGAAGACATGGAAAAGGACATGCTGGAGTTCGCCATGGAGCCCGATGAGACCAGCCGTCTGAGCTGCCAGATCAAGGTTACCGAGGAACTGGACGGTCTGGTGGTGCACACGCCGGAATCGCAGTACTGATTGTGAGGGTAAAGGAGGAAACTTGACAGTACAGGAGAGGAAGCCGCCCTCGTTGTCACTTCTCATACCTCACGCCTCACTCCTAACACCCGCGACTACATGTTCGAGTAATTCGGGCCGCCCGAGCCCTCGGGTGCGATCCAGACAATATTCTGTGACGGGTCCTTGATATCGCAGGTCTTGCAGTGCACGCAATTCTGCGCGTTGATCTGAAATTGCTTGCCGTCGGCGGCGACGATCTCGTACACGCCGGCCGGGCAATAACGCTGCGCCGGCTCGTCATACAACGGCAGGTTTTTTTCCAGGGGAACGCCCGGATCCTTTAGCTTCAGGTGCACCGGCTGGTCCTCCACGTGATTGGTGTTGGACAGAAACACCGAGGAGGACTTGTCGAAGCTGAGCCGGCCGTCGGGTTTGGGATAGTCGATGCGTGCTGATTCCGCGGCCGGTCTGAGGCATTCGTGGTCCGGGCGGGTGTCATGCAGGGTCAGGGGCAGGCGGCCGCCGAACAGATTCTGATCCAGGTAGTTGAACGCCCCGCCGATGAGGGCGCCGAAGCGGTGTATGGCCGGACCGAAATTACGACTGCGGATCAGTTCCTCATTCAGCCAGCTGCTGCGGAATTTTTCCGGATATTCCTCCGGCACGTCGCCGCCCTGCGCGCCCGCGGCCAGGCGCGCGGCAACGGCCTCGCCCGCCAGCATGCCGGATTTCATGGCCGTATGGTTGCCCTTGATCTTGGCGAAGTTGAGGGTGCCGAGTTCACAGCCTATGAGCGCACCGCCCGGGAACACCATCTTCGGCAACGAATTGTAGCCGCCCTTGGTGATGGCGCGGGCGCCGTACTCCAGGCGTCGCCCGCCTTCCAGGCAGGACGCGATGAGCGGATGATGTTTGAAGCGCTGGAATTCGTCGAAGGGCGACAGGAACGGGTTGCTGTAGGAGAGATCGACAATGAGGCCCACCGCCACCCGGTTGTCCCCGAAATGGTACATGAAGGAGCCGCCCGGATTGGCGTCGTCCAGCGGCCAGCCGATGCCGTGCACCACCCGGCCGGGTGCGTGGCGGGACGGCTCGACCTCCCACAGTTCCTTGAGGCCGATGGCATAATGCTGGGGATCCGCCCCCTCGTCGAGGCGGAAACGCTGCAGCAGCCGCTTGCCGATATGCCCGCGGCAGCCTTCCGCGAACAGGGTGTACCTGGCGCGCAGCTCTATGCCGGGGGTATACACGCCTTCCTTCGGTTTTCCCTCGCGGTCAACGCCGTGATCGCCGGTGACAACACCGCGCACGACGCCGTTCTCGATGATGGCGTCCTGGGCGGCAAACCCCGGGAAGATATCCACTCCCAGTTCCTCCGCCTGCTCCCCGAGCCAGCGGCACAGGTTGCCCAGTGAGATAATATAGTTGCCCCGGTTGTGCATGCTTTTCGGCGCCAGTGCGTTCGGCCATCTGATCGCCGCGCGCTCGTTACGGAACAGATAGATCTCGTCGCGGGATACCGGCGTGTGCAGTGGCGCGCCGCGTTCCCGCCAGTCCGGAAAGAGTTCCTCCAGGGCGCGCGGCTCGAATACGGCACCCGAGAGGATGTGTGCGCCGACTTCGGAACCTTTTTCGATGATGCACACTTCGATGCCTTGGCCCGACTCCGCGGCCGCCTGTTTCAGGCGGCAGGCCGCCGCCAGGCCGGCGGGACCGGCGCCCACGATGACAACGTCATATTCCATCGTCTCGCGATCCGTTGTCATTGCTTCACTCAATCTGATCCACGTGTAGCCGTTAGCATTTACCGTCCCCGATCACGTCGGTACAGAGGGGGTGGGGTTTGCACCCTGCGCTTCAATCATCGCTGTTGCGCAGGAGGATTTTGCCGGTATGTTTCTGGGCCTCCATGTATTCGTGGGCCTGCGCTGCTTCCGACAGCGGGAATACCCTGTCGATGACGGGATCGATCTTTTCCCGGTTGACGAAATCCACCATGGCGCTGAATTCGGCAGGCGATCCCATGGTGGTGCCCTGCAGGCGGTTCTGCCGGAAGAACAGTTTGGCCATGGAAAGACCCGTGTCCGGATTGCCCAGGGTGGCGCCGTAGAAGACGTAGCGGCCGCCCGGCCCCAGTATGTCCAGCAGGGGATTCAACTCCCTGCCACCGGCGCTGTCGATGATCAGATCGAAACCCCCGGACTGCCTTTTCAGATTTTTGTAACAGTCCTCGCTGCGGTAATCCTCTCCGGCCACGGCGCCCAGGCCACGGGCCATGGCGATCTTGTCCTCGCTGCTGCTGGTCACGAACACGTCGGCGCCCATGCGCGCACACCACATGACGACGAATCCGGCCACGCCGCCGCCGGCGCCGGTGACGAGGACCTTCTGGCCGGGGGCTACCTCCCCCTGGGTGACGGCGGCGCGCCAGGAGGTCAGTCCCGCCAGGGGGATGGCCGCAGCCTGTTCCCAGGACAGGTGCGCCGGACGGGGCCGGAGGTTTTCAGCGGGCACACAGATGTATTCGGCAAAGGTGCCGGGATCCGGCATGCCCAGTATCCGGAAGTCGGGTCCGGCACAGCGCTCGTCCCCGCCCCAGTCCATAGCCGGGTAAATAATCACTTCCCTGCCCGAGAGCGAACCGTCGACATCCGGGCCGACGGCATCGACGATGCCGGCGCCGTCGGAGCCGGGGATGCACGGCAGCTGCATGCGTGGATACAGGCCCCGAGTCATCCAGACGTCGCGGCGGTTCAGGGCCGAGGCCATGAGCCTGACCCGAGCCTCGCCGGAACAGGGTTGGGGGAGATCCACTTCATCAAGGGACAACCCCTTCGAGCCGCTGGTCTCGCGCAGTACAATCGCTTTCATAGGCACTGTTTCACTTGGAATTTGAATTCATGGCGTTCAGGGCCGCGTCCAACGCCGGCAGCGCCTCGAACAGATCGGCCACCAGGCCGTAGTCGGCCACCTCGAAGATGGGCGCCTCCTCGTCCTTGTTGATGGCCACGATCACCTTGCTGTCCTTCATGCCGGCCAGGTGCTGGATGGCCCCCGATATACACGGCGATATACAGTTCCGGGGCGACGATCTTTCCAGTCTGACCGACCTGGTAGTCATTGGGCACGTAGCCGGCGTCAACGGCAGCACGTGATGCGCCGATGGCCGCGTCCAGTTTGTCGGCGATCTCCTCCAGCAGCTTGAAGTTCTCCGCCGTCCCCAGGCCCCGCCCCCCCGAGACGACGATCCGCGCCGTGGTCAGGTCCGGTCGTTCCGACTCATTGAATTGGCGCTCGACGAATTCCGACAATCCGGCCGGCGGCGTGGCTTCCAGCGGTTCCATCGCCGCCGAACCGCCGGTGGCCGCGGCTGGCTCGAACGCCGTCGTCCGCACGGTGATCGCCTTGACGGCGTCCAGGCTCTGCACCGTGGCCAGGGCATTGCCCGCGTAGATGGGCCGCACGAAGGTATCGCCGGAAACGATGCTGACGATATCGGAAACCTGGGCCACGTCCAGCAGCGCCGCCACCCGGGGCAGCAGATTCTTGCCGAAGGTGGTAGCCGGGGCCAGGATATAGTCCGCCCCTGCCGCCGCCTTGACCACCTGCGGCGCCAGCTCCTCGGCCAGACCGTGCTCGAGGTGTGGGGCGTCCGCCAGCAGGACCCGTGAAACGCCCGCGATCCCGCAGGCCGCTTCAGCCACCTTGCTGCATTCATGCCCTGCCACCAGCAGGGTGATCTCATCGCCAAGCTGTGCGGCCGCGGTGACGGCGGGCAGCACCGAGGACGACAGCCGGTGGTTATCATGTTCAGCAACGACGAGAACGCTCATATCAGATCACCTTGGCCTCATTGTGCAATTTATCCACCAGTTCCTCCACGGACCCGACCTTGACCCCGCCGCTTCGTCCGGGCGGTTCGGCGACGCTGGTTACCTTCAACCGGGGAGCGAGATCCACCCCCAGATCGTCGGGGGCGAGTCTGTCCAGGGGTTTCTTCTTGGCCTTCATGATGTTGGGCAGTTTGATATCACGGGGGGCGTTCAACCTGAGATCCGTCGTGATCACCGCCGGCAGCGTGAGTGACAGAGTCTCCAGGCCGCCGTCCACCTCCCTGGTTACCCTGATCCTGCCGTCCGCGGGCTCGACTTTCGAGGCAAACGTTCCCTGGGCCCAGCCCAGCAGGGCCGCCAGCATCTGCCCGGTCTGGTTGTTGTCGTCGTCGATGGCCTGCTTGCCCAGGATGACCAGGTCCGGCGACTCCTTCCCGACCACGGCCTTGAGGGCCTTGGCGATACCCAGCGGCTGCAGCACCGCGTCCGATTCCACCAGCAGCGCCCGGTCCGCGCCCATGGCCAGGCCGTTGCGCAGCACTTCCTCGCATTTGCCCGTGCCTACCGACACCAGTACCACTTCTTCCGCCTTGCCGGCTTCCTTCAGGCGTATCGCCTCCTCCACCGCGATCTCGCAGAAGGGATTCATGGCCATCTTGACGTTGGCGGTTTCCACACCGCTGCCATCCTTCCTGACGCTGACACGTACATTGGCATCGATGGTGCGTTTGATGGGAACCAGTATCTTCATTCGTTTAACCCCAACCAGTTGATGCTCACAGGTTTGTTATCGGAACCTGTCTCAAGATTGATAAATGTAATTCTCGCCAAGGCGCAAAGGCGCAAAGAAATGCATTGCTATTCCTGTGCTTGGCGTCTTAGCGTCTCTGCGAGATCCATATTGTTACTTGAATCTGTCTGAAAAATCCCGGGACTCCACTGAATTTGAAACAGGTTCCAGTAATAGCGGATTTGAATTTTCTTGTGACACGGCTCATGAGCGCGGGTTACCCTGCATTTCGGCTTCGTATTCATTGAACGTCTGCCCGCTGCCGGCGAGTCTCCTCACCAGTGCCGAAGGCTGGAACCACATCTCGCCGTAAGTACCCAGTTTTTCCCGGTAGCGGTTCAGGGAGACGAGTACCTTGTCCAGGCCGATTTCGCCGGCATAGAGCATGGGACCGCCGCGCCACACCGGAAAGCCGTAACCGTTTGTATAGATCAAATCAATGTCGCCGGCGCGGTAGGCGATCCCCTCTTCCAGGATCCGGGCTCCCTCGTCAATCAGGGGATGGAGACAGCGTTCCAGGATCTCCTCATCGCCGATATCCCGTCTGGCGACGCCCAGTTCTCCGGCCAGCCGCCCGGCAAGGGCGGTAATCTCGGGATCGTCCTGCTGGTTGCGCCCCTCATGGAGATAATAACCCCGCCCGGTCTTCTGGCCGTAGCGTCCCATTGCGCAAAGCTCGTCGCCGATAATGGCATAGCTCGCATCGTGGGCGATTGCCTCCCGGTTTCCCTCGCGCATGAGATGGAGCACATCCAGTCCAATCATATCCATCATCGTTATTGGCCCCATGGCCATGCCGAACTCCGTCAACACCCGATCCACACGGGCCGGTTCCGCGCCTTCCAGCACCAGCCGCTGGGATTCGCGCATATAGGGTTCCAGCATGCGGTTGCCGACGAAGCCGTAGCAGACGCCGACGACGATGGGCAGTTTCCGGATCCTGCGGCCGAATTCCAGCACCGTCGCCAGCACTTCCGGCGCCGTCTCCTCGCCCCGCACCACCTCCAGCAGCCGCATGACGTTGGCCGGACTGAAAAAATGCATGCCGATGACATCGGCGGGCCTGGAGGTGCCCCGGGCAAGGCGGTTCAGATCCAGGGTCGAGGTATTGCTGGCCAGGATGCAGCCGGCCTTGCAGACCCGATCCAGCTCAGCGAACACCTTTTCCTTGAGGTCGAATTTCTCGAATACGGCCTCGATAACCAGGTCTACGTCGGAGAGATCCCCGTAGTTCGTCGTCGTCGTCAGCAGTGACAGCTGTCCGTCCACCCGGTCCTGGCTCAGGCGTCCGCGTTTCACGGAAACGGCATAATTGGACCTCATCCTGTCCAGGCCCTTGTGCAGGGCCTCGTCGGAAACATCCACCAGGGTCACCGGGATGCCGGCGGCGAGAAAGCTCATGGTGATGCCGCCGCCCATGGTGCCGGAGCCCACCACGCCGATCCGCTCCACGCGCCGCGGCTTGTGCCCGGCGCTGACGCCGGGGATCTTTCTGGCCGCCCGCTCGGCGAAGAACAGATGTTTCTGCGCCCGGTGCTGCGGCGTATCCACGCAGCTCTTGAAAAGCTCCATCTCGTACTCCAGGCCCTCCAACAGGGGCAGACGGCAGGCCGCCTCGACTGCCCGGATGGCCTGTTCGGGAGCGTAAAAACCGCGCAACTGCCTGGCCATGGATTTGCGGAAGTCGGCCAGATACTCCTCCGTCAGCACCGGCTCGGGCTGCGGCAGGTCCGGGCAGCGGCGCCTGGGGGCCTTCTCCTGCAGCAGCGACTTGACGTAATCAAGGGCCGCGTCCCGGAATTCCCCTTCGCCGGCGGGGATCCGGTCCACCAGACCGAGTTCCAGCGCCCTTTCCGCCGTGATCGGCTTGCCCGTCACCACCATATCCAGGGCGACGGCAGGATCGATGCGCCTCGGCAGACGCTGCGTCGCACCCGCCCCCGGGATGATGCCCAGCGTCACCTCCGGGGAGGCCAGCCGCGCGCCGGAGCGGGCCATCCTGTAGTCACCGGTCAAGGCCAGTTCCAGCGCGCCCCCCATGGTGGTCCCGTTCAGGCCGAAGACCAGCAGCTTGGGACAGCCCTCCAGGTGCCTGCACAGATCGGCGAGCGTCGGGTCCTCCCAGAACGGTCCGTTCTCGAATTCCGTGATATCGGCGCCGGCCGAGAATAATGCGTCGTTGCCCGTGATGAGGAGGGCGGACACACCGGGGTCCTCCACCGCCCTGTCGAGGGCCGTCTTTATGGCCGAACGCAACGCATGCCCTAGGGAGTTAACTGGCGGCTGATCCATGCTGACAACGGCGATGCCGCCGGAGATCTTGTAATCAACTGGACCTTGATTCATTGAGCGGAGCTATTTGCGCATTACCCGGCCTGCGCCGGGGGAGGGAGGAGCTTTTTCATACTCTGTTTCAAACCTGAATGAAGTCTTTCAACCTCGTCCAGTGCTTCGGGTTTCACCAGCCACTGATAAACGATGCCGATCACCGTGGAAGAGAACTGTCGGGCGATCGCCTCGGCATCCACCGAAGGATCGATCAATCCCCCTGCGATCCCCTGTGTTATCCATTCAGCAACGTCCTTCTGCCTGCGCTCGTGGATGCTGATTATGACGTCCTTGCACAGGGAACCCGGGCTCACCGACTGGAACCACAGGATATAAAAGGCAAATACGTAGTCGGGCGCCTCGCGGCAGAACCGGTAATGGGCATCGATTGCCGAACAGATGGCGTCGAGTCCCTTTTTATCCCTGGTCACCTGCTTCAGTTCCCGCAACCATTCATCGCCGATAGTGCGGATAACATGGTTCATGAGCCCCTCCTTGGAGCCGAAGCGGTAGCCGGCCAGACTGCGGCTGTAACCGGCTGCCTCCCCAACCTCTTTCAGCGTCATGCCCTCGATACCATGCCTGACGATCAGCTCAATGGCGGTTTCCACCATACGGGTGTCGGACAGTGCCGTACGCTCGGCCTGGGTCAGCCGACCTTCCGCGTTCTTCTTTACCATCTCCTTGCTGCCGGTATGCATCAGCGCAAATACCCGTTATGGACATTACTTGTTTGTAACAAACAAGTCTATCACCGGCCACCACTGTCGACAACGAAATAATCTCCGCCATACCCCACAGATTCATGATTAGTATGTACTTACTATATATGAATCACGGGTATCTCACGGCACA
>JARRRO010000003.1:0-18067 GCA_037380645.1 Gammaproteobacteria bacterium
ATGATCCCCACGGCAGCCTGCTCCTGGACGGTAAAGAGATCGACCCGCCGGAGGACGAGGTGCTGGCGACTGCGTGCCGGGCGGCCGTGCTCTGCAACGACGCCGGCCTCCGGGAGGAGGAAGGGGAATGGCGGATCCACGGCGATCCCACCGAGGCGTCGCTGATCGTTCTGGCGGCCAAGGCGGGACTGGACGCCGGAGAGGAGGCCAGGTCCTATCCCCGAACCGACGTCATCCCCTTCGAATCCCAGCACCGTTTCATGGCCACCCTGCACCATAACCATGAAACCGGCCGCGCCGTGATTTACCTCAAGGGGGCGCCGGAGGCGGTGCTGCAGCGGTGCACCAGCCAGCGCCTCCCGGGAGGGGAAGAGCCGCTGGACCGGGACTATTGGTACGGGATCATCGATGAACTGGCCCGGCGCGGCCAGCGGCCGCTGGCCCTGGCCGTCAAACCCGTGAGCGGAGAGGTTACCGGCCTGTCCATTGACGCCATCCGGGGGTTCTCCCTGCTCGGGGTGGTGGGGATCTCGGACCCGCCCCGGGAGGAGGCCGTCGCCGCCCTGTCCCAGTGCCGGAGCGCGGGCATAGCGGTGAAGATGATTACCGGCGATCATGCCCTGACCGCGGCCGCGATTGCGGAAAGCATGGGACTGGGGCGTGGCGGCAGTGTGGTGACCGGGGAGGATCTGGCGCACGAAGACGCGCAGCTGGCGGACCTGGTGGACGCCTCCGACGTATTTGCCCGGACCAGTCCGGAGCACAAGCTGCAGCTGGTCAATGCCCTGCAGGACAAGGGTCGCATCGTCGCCATGACCGGCGACGGCGTCAATGATGCGCCGGCCCTGAAACAGGCCGACGTGGGGGTGGCCATGGGCAAAAAGGGCACGGACGTGGCCAAGGAGGCCGCGGAGATGGTGATCATCGACGATAACTTCGCCTCCATCGTCAATGCCGTCGAGGAAGGCAGGACGGTGCACGACAATATCCGCAAGGCGATCCTGTACATACTCCCCACCAGCTTCGGCGAGGCCCTGACCATCATCGGTGCCATCCTGCTGGGCCGGGTGCTGCCGGTCACCCCGGTGCAGATCCTGTGGATCAACATGGTGACCACGGTGACCCTGGCCCTGGCCCTGTCCTTCGACCCGCCGGAGCCGGGCATCATGCACAGGCCGCCGCGCCGCCGGGACGCGAGCATGCTGGAACCCATGATGCTGTGGCGCATCGCCCTGGTCTCGGCCCTGATGTTGCTCGCCGCCTTCGGGCTGTACGTGTACGAACGGAATCTCGGCACGGACGTGGCGACGGCGCGGACGGTGGCGGTGAACATGCTGGTGGTGGCCGAGGCGGTGTATCTGTTCAACACTCGCCATTTGACCGCCCCGGTGATCGACGCCGGGACCCTCCTGGGAAATCGGATCACCCTGCTGGCGGTGCTGCTGGTCATGGGTTTGCAGCTGCTGTTTACCTATCAGCCGCTGCTGCAGACATTTTTCGATACCCGCTCCATCGACGCGGCGACCTGGGGTCGTATCTGGTTCCTAGGCCTCGCTGTTTTCATCGTCATCGAGGCGGAGAAATGGCTGTTCACCCGCCTGGGTTGGTATCGAACTGAAAGTAAGGAGTGAGGTGTGAGGCGTAATCGAGGCAGTTTTAATACCCCACACCCCTTACAAGCGAGTGCTTCCGCACTGGTTAGCTTACGCGACAGCATACACGGTGCCAGCTAAACGATGGGCGGCTCCGCTGGCGGTTCATCGTCCGTCGTGGGGTCCATCTCCAGCTGGAAATCCTCCAGGGTGCCGGCCAGGGCCTCGGCGTTCTTGAAACGGGCGATATTGAACAGGGCCTCCCCCTCGTTTCACCCTCGCCCCCAGGGGTTTGATGAAGCGCATGATCCCGCTTTTGGGCGCCCGCACCCAGGTGCTGGATTTGCCCACCAGGGGCCGGCCGGATTTTCTGTGCTTGACCTTGGGGAGCATACCCAGGTGGCGCATAACGGCGATCACCCCCCGGACGCCGGCGCGGATGGCCACTTCATCGAAACGCAGGGCCTCGCCGGCCTCGTAGACGATCATCGCGATCCCCATCCTTTCCGCCTCCTGCCGCAGCGAACCCTCGATCACGGTGGTATTGAGGATGATGGGGGTGCGGAACGCCTGTGCCATGCGTTCGGTCTCCGGATTGTCCAGGGACGCCCGGATCTGCGGCAGATTGTCCCGGTGGATGGCGCCGGTATGCAGATCAATGCCGTGGGTGCACTTGCTGACCACCTCGGTGATGAACAGGTTGGCGGTGCGGGCCGCCATGGACCCCTGCTGGGAACCGGGAAAGGAGCGGTTCAGGTCGCGGCGGTCGGGCAGGTAGCGGCTTTTGTACAGGAAACCGTAGACGTTGACCACGGGGACGGCGATGAGCGTGCCGGACAGACGCTGGAAGGCGCGGTGATTGATCACGCGGCGGATGATCTCGACACCGTTGATCTCGTCGCCGTGCAGGGCCGCCGACAGGAACAGCACCGGTCCGTCCTTCTTGCCATGGACGACATGCACCGGCATGGTGGTGCCGCTGTGGGTGTACAGGCCCGGCATGTCCAGATCCACATAGGCCCGCTGACCTGGCCTGATGGTGGTGGCGCCTATGGTGATGGGGTCGCGCATGGTTGATCGATGTCTGCGCTTTGGACTAGCCGCGGCTGCCCTTGGTCCGGGTCTTGCCCCGCTTTGCGTTTTTTTCCATGAACTGGATGATCATGCCGGCGACATCCTTGGCGGTGGCCTCCTCGATACCGTGCAGTCCCGGGGAAGAATTCACTTCCATCACCACGGCGCCGTGATTGGAGCGCAATATATCAACGCCGCAGACATTCAGGCCCATGGTGTTGGCGGCGCGCACAGCCGTGGACCGTTCTTCCGGCGTGATCTTGATCAGGCTGGCGGAACCGCCGCGGTGAAGATTGGATCGGAATTCCCCCGGTCTGCTCTGGCGTTTCATAGCCGCAACGACCTTGTCGCCGATGACGAAACAGCGTATATCCGCCCCGCCGGCCTCCTTGATGTATTCCTGCACCAGGACGCTGTGTTTCAGGTCCAGAAAGGCCTCGATGACGCTTTCCGCCGCCTGCTTGGTTTCGGCGAGCACGACGCCTATACCCTGCGTGCCTTCCAGCAGCTTGATCACCAGTGGCGTGCCGCCTACCATGGTGATCAGATCCTCGATGTCATCCGGTTTGTTGGCGAAACCGGTAATGGGCAGACCGATGCCCTTGCGCGACAGGAGCTGCAGGGCCCGGAGCTTGTCCCGTGAGCGGCTGATGGCCACGGATTCGTTCAGCGGATACACCCCCATCATCTCGAACTGCCTGAGCACGGCGGTGCCGTAGAAGGTGACCGAGGCGCCAATACGGGGAATGACGGCGTCGAAACCGTTCAGTTCTTCGCCCTTGTAGTGAATGCTGGGCCGGTGCGAGGTGATGTTCATGTAGCAGCGCAGGACATCCAGGATCCTGATCTCGTGGCCGCGCTCCCTGGCCGCCTCGATAAGGCGCCGGGTGGAGTAAAGTCTGGGGTTGCGCGACAGGAGAGCGATGTTCATTTGGATATCCCCTTATGCTTTTTCTTCCGTGATGGATAGGCCTTTCTGGGTCTTTTGCCATGTAAATAGGAAGCCTTGGGATCGACGAGGAAATCGCCCCCGACGATGGCCCGGCGGCCGAGCAGCATGCGAAACAGCATGTCTTCGCGGCTGGTCAGAGTCAGTTCGATCTCCCATTCATGGGGACCGATGCGTATAGGTGTGCTGATGACATAGCGTTCTTCGGCATGACCGCCGGAATCCCTGACCACGCGACGATCCAGCACCTGCGCCTCGCAGGCAATCTCGATGTCCTTGCGCCGCTGCAGAGGATGGATCCAGAAACGGATATAGTCCATGCCGCTGCGATTAAACGTCTCCATTTTATAGGTGTGCAGGGCCGAGGTCTTGGCGCCCGTGTCCACCTTTATCTTGATGGCGGGTATGCCCAGCAGGGGCAAAGCCGCCCATTCGCGCCAACCGATGGCGAGTTGTTTGTTGTTTTCGTTGGTCGGCATACGCTGTATCTGCAGCGGGCTGACAGCGCCCGCTCCACCTTGTGAGTGTACATGGATATCATGTTTGCGCATGCGGGGGGCGATGGCAACCGGTTACATGATTCCGGCCGCTTTCAGCAACACGGCGGTTTCATACAGGGGCAGCCCCATCACCCCGGAATAACTGCCTTCCAGCCGGCTGACGAAGATGGCGCCCCGACCCTGGATGGCATAGCCGCCGGCCTTGCCGTAGGGTTCGCCGCTGTCGCAGTAGGCCTCGCAATCCTCCTGCCCCAGGGGCCTGAAGCAGACCCGGCTGCGGCTGAGCCTGAACTGCTCGTCGACCCGGAGCAGGGCTACGGCGGAGTACACGTCATGGCTGCGGCCGGACAGGCATCGCAGCATGTGCATGGCCTCCTCCCTGTCCCCGGCCTTGCCCAGCAGGCGACCGTCCAGTACTACGCCGGTGTCGGCCGCCAGCACGGGCGCGGCATCGCCGGTCAGCCGCCGTCCGGCCCGGGCCTTCTCCAGCGCCAGGCGCTGCACGTGCCGGGCGGGGTCCTCCGTACCGTCCCAGGATTCGTCCACCTCCACGTCCAGGGTTTCATAGGCCACACCGATCTGATCCAGCAGCTGCCGCCGGCGCGGTGACTGGGACGCGAGATAAAGGGTAGTCATTGGTTAAAGAGTTTATCTCATTCTTGCAAGGGTTACCGACCTGCTGAGCTGGATAAATCGTGAATGGTGAATCGTGTATCGTGGAAGAATGTGAGATTGTCTTAAACGAATTACGATTCACGATTCACCTGTTATGTCCGGTAGAGGGATGCTATGGAAGAAAGGTGTCATTCCCGGTGATAGGGATGGTTGCTGAGCAGGCTCCAGGCGCGGTAGATCTGCTCCACCAGCAGCAGCCGGGCGATGCCGTGGGGCAGGGTCAGGCTGGACAGGGACAGGCTGTCATCGGCCATGTCCCTGATGGCGGGGGCGAGTCCGTCGGCGCCGCCTATGATAAAGACGCAGCTGGCGTTATCCAGTTGCCATTGCTGCAGCTGATCCGTCCACTGCCGCGTAGTCAGCTGACGGCCGCCTTCATCCAGGATGATGATGCGGGCGCCCCCGGGCAGTACGGAGAGGATGCGCTTGGCCTCGTCCGCCATGTTCTTTTCCGGCGCGACGCCGGGGCGGCGCCGGGACGGGGTAACTTCCAGGATCTCAGGTTTCACGCCCGGGGGCAGGCGCCGGACGTAGTCCTTAATACCGGTGGTCAGCCAGACGGGCAGGGTCCGGCTTACGGAGATAATGGTCAGGTGCAAGGCTCATCTCTCCCTTGGTCGCGTACAGGACCGGTCATGCTCATACCGTCGTGGAGGCCTGCTGGTGTTCGGAGGCCCAGAGTTTTTCCAGCTGGTAATAGGCGCGCGCGGCCGGACGCATGATATGCACGATCACGTCACCCAGATCCACCAGCACCCATTCGGCCTCCTTCTCGCCCTCCAGTCCCAGCGGGCGGAGGCCGTTCTCCTTGGCACGCTTGATCACGTTGTCGGCCAGGGCCCGGACCTGCCGATCGGAGGTGCCGCTGGCGATGATCATGGTGTCGGTGATGGTGGTAAGACGGCTGACATCCAGGACCCGGATGTCCATGGCCTTGAGTTCGTTCAATGCATTGTCAACTATGCGGGTGATTTGGTCTGCTGTCATGCCTCTCTCAGGTGTACAGGTGATTGGCCTCGATGAACGCGAGGACGGCTGGGGGTAGAAGGAATCGGATGCTGCGCCCGTCCGCGCGCAATTGCCGCAGGCGGGTCGCCGAGATATCCAGCATGGGAATGCTTATGTCGAGTATCCTCCCGGACGGCGAAGTCCGCAGTTCCCGATGGTCCCGGACGGCGGCCTGTGCGTGAACGGCTGCAATCTCGGGGTTTTCGATACCGGCCTGGTTGCCGGGTCTCTGGGCAACGATAATATGGGCGTGTTGCAAAAGCAACGGCCACTGGTGCCATGTATCCAGGCGGGCAAAGGCGTCCCTGCCCATGATCAGGCACAGGGGGCGTCCGCCGTAACGGGCGCGCAGTTCCGCCAGGGTGTCGACGGTGTAGGAGACGCCGCCGCGCTGCAGTTCGCAGTCCTCCAGCGCCAGGCCCCGCACCTCCTCCACGGCCAGGCGCAGCATCTCCCGCCGCTGTTCCGGGGAGGCCACCGGGGGACGGCGGTGCGGTGGGGTGTGCAGCGGCACCAGGGCCACCTCGGTCAGGGCCGCCGCCTCCAGGCACTCCAGCGCCAGCCTCAGATGGCCGTGATGCACGGGGTCAAAGGTTCCGCCCAAAATACCTATCGGCTTTTCCATAACTCAGTCGCTGATCTTTACGGGAAGAAGCTGGAATCAAAGGCATGAAAAGCAGCCACAGAGAGCACAGAGGTCACAGAGGGAAACTGCGAATCCCTGTTTTTTTCGCTCCTCTGTGATCTCTGTGTCCTCTGTGGCTATTCCTTTATATTTCCATCGCCGATGACGATGTATTTCTGCGAAGTCAGCCCCTCCAGCCCCACCGGGCCACGGGCGTGGAACTTGTCGGTGCTGATGCCCACCTCCGCTCCCAGGCCGTCTTCGAAGCCGTCGGCGAATCGGGTGGAGGCGTTGACCATGACCGAGCTGGAGTCCACCTCATTGAGAAAGCGCCGGGCCGCATTGAAATCCCCGGTGACGATGGCGTCGGTGTGTTTTGAACCGAAACGCTCGATGTGCGCCATGGCTTCCTCCAGCCCGTCCACGATCTTCAGTGACAGGACGGGCGCCAGGTATTCGGTGGCGTAGTCCTCCTCGGTGGCCTCGGTGAATTCCGGGACCAGCTTGCGGGAGCGCGCGCAGCCGCGCACCTCCACGCCGGCCTTCTTGAGCATGGGCCAGAGTCGTCCGAGCACGGCCGCGGCCACGGGTTCGGCCAGCAGCAGGCACTCCATGGCGTTGCACACCCCGTAGCGCTGGGTCTTGGCGTTGTAGGCGATGGCCACCGCCTTGTCCACATCGGCCGCGGCATCGACGAAGACGTGGCAGACCCCGTCCAGGTGCTTGATTACCGGGACCCGTGCCTCGCGGCTGATGCGTTCGATCAGCCCCTTGCCGCCGCGGGGGACGATGACATCCACGAATTCCGGCATGCTGATAAGTTCGCCCACGGCCTCGCGATCGGTGATTGCCACCACCTGTACGGCGTCTTCCGGCAGACCGGTCTCGGCCAGGCCGGCGCGTACGCAGGCGGCGATTTCCCGGTTGCTGTGGATGGCCTCGGAGCCGCCCCGCAGGACGGCGGCGTTGCCCGACTTCAGGCACAGGCCGGCGGCGTCGGCGGTGACGTTGGGACGGGACTCGTAGATGATCCCCACCACCCCCAGGGGCACGCGCATGCGGCCCACCTGTATGCCGCTGGGCCGGTAGCGCAGATCCGAGACCTCGCCTACGGGATCGGCCAGCTTGGCGATGTGCCTTAAGCCCTCCGCCATGGCCGTGATGCGGGCGGGGTTGAGTTCCAGGCGATCCATCAGGGGGGCCTCCAGCTTGGCTTTCTCCCCCGCCGCCAGGTCGCGGGCGTTGGCCTCCAAGAGCGCGGTCCGGTTGCGCTCGAGCTGCGTGGCCACGGCGGCCAGGGCGGCGTCCTTGGCATGGGTCCCGGCCCGCGCCATGTCCCGTGCGGCCGCGCGCGCCCGCTGCCCCAGGTCCTGCATGTAGGTCTGGATGTCCACCGTGTTCATGGGAATGACTTTAATATGGCCGCTATCCGGCCTGGCAGGATTGTACCCCGACGCCGGCGATGTGAAACAGGAAATCCTCCAGGGCCACCCAGGCGTCTTCCCGCCCGGCACCCTTGAGGTTACGGTCTACCCCGGCGGCGTGGATCAGCAGCCGGCCCAGTTGCCGCGGGCCCAGCCGCTTCAGGGCGGCAGCGACCGCTGTCTTGCGCGCAGACGGCCAGACGCGGTGGCGGCTGAAGACCTGCTCCGGCGCGGCGCCAGCGGCTACCTCGCCGGCCATGACCACGAGCCGCCGGACTTCCCACATGAGGGCGCCGAACACGGCCAGGGGTTCCGCGCCCTCCCTTCTCAGGCCGCGCAGCATGACGGCGACCCGGTCGGTCCGGGACCGTAGGGCGTGTTCCACCAGGTCAAAGACGTCGTGGCGGGCGAGGTCGACAATGGAGTGCATGACGTCGTCCAGGCGTATGGGATCCGCCTCCACCAGCAGGCACAGCTTCTCCAGTTCCTGCCGGGCGGCGAGCAGGTTGCCCTCGGTGCGCTGGGCGATGAGTTCCGCCGCCTCCCGCTCCAGGCGCCGGCCCATGGCCTGGGCGCGCCGCCGGATCCAGTCCGGCAGCCGCGCCGGCTCCACCGGCCAGACCTGAACGATGACCCCGGCCCTGTCCACGGCCTTGAACCAGCGCGCCTGCTGGGCCTTGCGGTCCAGCCTGGCCGCGGTAATGATCAGGATGTTGTCCGGGGGCGGTTTTTCGGACCAGGCGCACAGGGCCTCGCCGCCGGCCCTGCCCGGCTTGTGCGCCCCCAGCCGCAGCTCCAGGAGACGGCGGCTGGAGAACAGGGACAGACTGGCCCCGTCCCGGGCCAGCTGACCCCAGTCGAAGCTCCGGTCCACGTGATAGACCACGCGCTCCTCCACCCCCGCCTCCCGGGCCCGCCGGCGGATGGCGTCCTCCGCTTCCAGCATCTGCAGCGGTTCATCCCCGCTCACGCAGTAGATAGCCGCCGGTTCGGCACCCTTGAGGGCGTCCAGTAGCTGATCGACGCGCTGGCGCATTAGCTGTCCGACTGCTGGGTGACGGCGTTCAGGCGGCTCAGGACCTCCCTGGCGGCCTGATCGACCAGCTCTCTCCGCAGCGTGTCCTCCTCTGATGACTGGCCCAGCAGCGCCTGATCCTGGCTGAAGGTATAGTCCCTCGACACACTGACGGTCTGTTTCTCCATCACGATCTCGCCGTCGGGCTTGCTGACCGCCATTGCTATGGTCAGGATCAGCTGGTATTCCTCGGCCTTGCCGGTCCTGGCCGAGACGCTCAGCACCCGGCGCGTCAGCTTCTGCCGGCCCAGGTGCAGGATGTATTCCGCCGACTCCGCCTCTTTCATGACCCGTGCCTCGCCGGCCTTGAGCTGGGAACGCACCGACTGGGCGATGTCGCTGTTGTCGTCGGTCTGTATGTAGACGCTGACCTGCGCGACCTTGGTGGGCTTGTGGTAGCCGCGCAGGTGGAAACCGCAGGCGGAGAGCAGCAGCAACAAGCCGATGAGGAAGGGAACGACGCGACGGGGCATGGCGATATTCATTGATCGATATTAGCTCAAGCCACCACGATGTTCACCAGGCGCTTGGGCACCACGATGATCTTCTTGATCTCCCTGCCACTGACGAAACGCCCCACGTTCTCGTTGGCCAGGGCCTCGGATTCTATCTCTTCCTTGGCCGCGTCGGCCGGCACGGTGACCTTGCCCCGCAGCTTGCCGTTGACCTGCACCACCAGTTCGATCTCGTCGCGCACCAGGGCGGTGGCGTCGGGTTCCGGCCAGGGGGCCGCGAGGATATCCTCGCCGTAGCCCAGTTCCTGCCACAGGGTGTCCGAGATATGCGGCGATATGGTCGATAACACCCTTAGCAGGAGACTCAGGGATTCCTCCAGCAGCTTCCATCCGTAGTCCGCCGGCGTAACGGATACTCCCTTGATCGTCTCAGGATTCCTTTCCAGGACGTTGAGCATCTTCATGCAGGCTGAGGCCACGGTGTTGAACTGGTATTTGTCGAAGTCGAAATTGGCCTGGCTCAGCAGGGTGTGAATTTCATGACGGAGTTTTTTTATCAAATCTGGTGCGTCCTTCCAGGCTAGTCCCTGACCCATGTTTGCCGTATGGTAATTTTTAATGATGTTTTCGTTGTCCACACAGAAGGCCCACAGTCGTTTCAGGAAGCGGTAGGCCCCCTCCACCCCGGTGTCCGACCACTCCAGTGTCTGCTCTGGATGCGAGGCGAACATCATAAAGAAGCGGGCAGTATCGGCGCCGTAGCGCTCGATCAGGGACTGGGGATCGACGCCGTTGTTCTTGGACTTGGACATGGTGCCGATGCCGCCGGACTGCACCGGCTCGCCGTCCTCCTTGAGAAGAACGCCGCTGCGCTGGCCTTTGGCATCGGTCTTTATCTCCACATCCGCCGGGTTGTAATAGCTGATGCGGCCGCCTTGCGGATGGCGGTAGAAGATCTCGTTCAGCACCATGCCCTGGGTGAGCAGGCGCTGAAAGGGCTCGCCGCACTTGAGCAGCCCCTCATCGCGCATGACCTTGGTCCAGAAGCGGGAATACAAAAGATGCAGGATGGCGTGTTCGATACCGCCTATGTACTGGTCCACCGGCATCCAGTAGTCCACCCGTTCGTCCACCATGACATCATTGTTGTCCGGGCAGCAGTAGCGGGCGAAGTACCAGGAGGAATCCACGAAGGTGTCCATGGTGTCGGTCTCGCGCCGCGCCGGCTGGCCGCAGCGGGGGCAATCCACGTTGACGAAATCCTCGCGTTTGTTGAGGGGATTACCGCTGCCGTCCGGTACGCAGTCATCGGGCAGCACCACCGGCAGCTGCTCATCGGGCACCGGCACGTCGCCGCAGGCCTGGCAGTGGATGATGGGGATGGGACAGCCCCAGTAGCGCTGGCGCGAGACGCCCCAGTCGCGCAGCCGCCACTGCACCTGTTTTTCCCCCAGGCCCAGGGCCTCGAGATCGGCGGCGATGGCATCGGTGGCTTCATCGTATGTCAGCCCGTCATATTTTCCGGAATGGACGCAGACCCCGCTCTCTTTGTCCGCATACCAGTCCCGCCAGGCGTCAGTGGAGAAGTCCTTGCCGGGAATTGCTATGACCTGCTTGATGGCCAGGCCCTGGTCTTTGGCGAAGGCGAAATCCCGCTCGTCGTGGGCCGGCACCGCCATGACAGCGCCCTCGCCGTAGGCCATGAGCACGTAGTTGGCCACCCACACCTCGATCTGCTCGCCGCTCAGGGGATGGGTGACGAAGATCCCCGTGGGCATGCCCTTTTTCTCCAGGGTGGCCAGATCTGCCTCCATGACCGTGCCCTGCTTGCATTCCTCCACGAAGGCGGCCAGTTCCGGGTTGTCCCGGGCGGCGCGCTCGGCCAGGGGGTGCTCGGCGGCGACAGCGCAGAAGGTCACGCCCATGATGGTGTCGGCGCGGGTGGTGAACACCCACAACTTCTCCTCGCGGCCGTCGATCTCACAAGGGAAGGCGAAGCGCACCCCAAAACTCTTGCCGATCCAGTTGGCCTGCATGGTGCGCACCCGCTCCGGCCAGCCGGGCAGGTTGTCCAGATCCGCCAGCAGCTCCTCGGCGTAGCGGGTGATCCCCAGGTAATAGCCGGGGATCTCCCGTTTTTCCACCGGCGCGCCGGTGCGCCAGCCGCGCCCGTCTATGACCTGCTCGTTGGCCAGCACGGTCTGGTCCACCGGGTCCCAGTTCACCACCTGGGTGGTCTTGTAGGCGATGCCTTTCTCCAGCATGCGCAGGAACAGCCACTGGTTCCACTTGTAGTAATCCGGATCGCAGGTGGCCAGTTCCCGCTCCCAGTCCAGGGCGAAGCCCAGGGACTTGAGCTGTTGCTTCATGTAGGCGATGTTCTCGCGGGTCCAGGTCGACGGCGGCACGCCGTTGTCCATGGCGGCGTTCTCCGCGGGCAGGCCGAAGGCGTCCCAGCCCATGGGTTGCAGCACGTTGCGACCCTGCATGCGCTGGTAGCGGGTGATGACGTCGCCGATGGTGTAATTGCGCACGTGCCCCATGTGCAGCTTGCCGCTGGGATAGGGGAACATGGACAGGCAGTAGAATTTCTCCCGCCCGGGGTCCTCCGTGGCCCTGAAAACGGCGGTATCTTCCCAGCGTCGCTGGACCGCGGCTTCGATGCGGCCTGGGTCGTAGTGTTTATCCATCCGGGTTGCGGTTCGGTGTGGGAAAATGAGTCAAAAACAGAAGGATACAGCAGGGGGCTCAAGGCGAACAAGCCGGCCGACCGGCGCCGGTACCCGGCCGGGGATAAAAAAGGCCCTGAGGGGATCAGGGCCGAGGCAGAAAGACCGTCAGCGGGCTTCCCGGCCGCGCCGGGACGGGTTGCGCCGGTACCGTCTCCGGTGGACCGGGTGGGGTTATTTCCCGACGGTCAGGGTCTCGCGGTTGCTGTCTACGGTGTTCTGACCCACGCCCTGCACCTGGGTGAGGTCTTCCACCTTGACGAAGGGACCGTGCGCCTTGCGATAGGCGATGATGGCGTCCGCGCGTTTTTCCCCCACGCCCTTGATGGTCATGAGGGTGGCCCGGTCGGCGGTGTTGATGTTGACCATGCCGGCGGCGGACAGTTGAAGGGAAAAGCACAGCAACAGGGACAGCAGTACGATCCTTATGGTATCCATAACAGTCTCCTTATTTATATCCCGATAATCCCTACAGCTCCATGCACCGATAAGCCTAGTCGAAATCCGGAAAGATGAAAATCCCCTCTATAGGGGATAAAAAAACCCCGCCAAAGGCGGGGTTCGAGAGGGTGGGAAACAGGGACCAGGGGGCAGCCCCTTACATTTCCACATGATGAAACAGAAGGTTATTACTGTTCCGGGCCCCGCGTCCCTGCGGGGTCCCGGCATCTCACCACCGGAAGCGGCTGAACAGGCCGACTTCGTCGTAGGTGCCGCTGCCCGTGGTCGCGGTCAGGCCGCCTATGGTCCCGTTGGACGTCCCCCAGCTGCCGCTGCTGATGCGGTCGCGCTTGTAGACCAGGGAGAAGTCCACGATCCTGGCCGGGGTATAGGTAACGCCGACGTTGAAGTAATTGTCCTTGAGCGAGGAGTTGGTGTCCTTGGTGGGCTTGACGTAGTCATAGCGGCCGAAGACGCTCCACAGTGGGTTGAACTGGTAGGAGGCGAATCCGCTCACGCCTTCCGCCGTGTCCGAGACGGGCGTGGATACGTTCTTGAAATCCCAGGCACGGAAGTATTCCACCCCCGCCCGGATCTGACTGTCGACATAGGCCGCGATGACGTCGAGGCGCTTGGCGGTGTGGAAGGTGGTCACGCCCTCTTTGTCCGCGCCCAGTTTGCCCACGTAGCCGCCGAGGCCCAGGACGAAGTGGTTCCAGTTGGCGCTCACCCGGCCTTCGAAGTCCATGGTGTTGGTGTGCACGCCCGGATGCTTGTAACCGGAGCCGTTGATGACCGACAAGGCGTAATTCAGCATGCCGCCGGCCAGTTTGCCCTTGAGGTGCAGACCCCAGTCGGCGGAGGTGCCGAACTTGGTGCGGTCGATCATGATGTTTTCAACATAACGATGACCGTAGAGGCCCTCGACGAAGGGGACCCAGGGCAGATCGGTGGATCCCAGGCGGATGTCCAGTGCGTCGCTGATCTTGGCCTCCAGGTAGGCCTTCTTGATAAACAGCTGGGTCGCCCCGACATTGCTGTCGTAGGTGAAGTCAGTGGTCACGTCGGCCGAGAACATGTCAGTGAACTGGTGATCGATGCTGACATAGAAGCGCTTGATATCGAAGCCGACGCCGGAATTGGACTGCTTCACACCCTCACGCTTGTTGTTGATGTAACTCATGTCGTAATACATGCGCCCGCTGATCTTGGTCTTGTCCCACCAGCCCTTGGGGGCCGCTTCCTTCTTGGTCTCCGCTTCGTTCTGGGCGGCGTTTACCAGGGCATTGTATTCATCCTGGCTGATGCTGCCCTTATCGCGCAGGATACTGAGCAGATTCATCATGGTTTCGCTGGCGGCGAACGCCGGAGTGGATAAGGCGGCGCTTACCCCTATGATCAACGCGCCGGTCAACACTTTGAGTCTGGTTTTATTTAACACTGAGTACTCTCCTTATCGTTATCAAGAGAAATGACCTTGCCGGAATCAGCCCCGCCTCCGGGACATAACGCCTGAATACCGGGGACGAACAATAGAGATCCTCTGTTAACGAAAGATGACCCTTTTATTACAGAAAGATGAAAACTCCCGTGATCCGCGGGGAGAGGAACATTGTTGAGACCCGCTGCATGGTTGGCGCTGAATGTCCATAACGGAGGTCCCGGGAATAATGACTACTTGTTTGAAAATACGCGGAAAAGCGCGGACCGTGCCGGTTCCCGACGACGTCATCCCGGGTATGCGACGGCACGCCGCCGCTACGGCTTTGATGTGTCTGTTCTGCGGCTGGATTTATCCGGTGCCCGCCTTATATTTACCGTCACGAATCTGTAATATGCATTGTGTTAAATCTGCGCATGCTGCTGCCCGACCAGGAAATCATGAAAGGCAAGATTCTCATTATTGAGGATGAGGCCGCCATCAGGGAGATGCTGGGTTACGCCCTGATGAAGGAGGGATATGCATGCCAGGAAGCCCCCGATGCGGAACAGGCCCAGTCCCTGATTTCGGATCAGAAGCCGGATCTCTTGTTGCTTGACTGGATGCTGCCCGGCATGAGCGGCGTCGATTACGCCCGCCGGCTCCGCAGCGATCCCGCCACCCGGGACATCCCCATCATCATGCTGACCGCACGGGCCGAGGAGGCCGACAAGATCCGGGGTCTGGATACCGGCGCCGACGATTACATCACCAAGCCTTTTTCCACCCGGGAGCTGCTCGCCAGGATCCGGGCGGTCATGCGGCGGCACAACCGGGACGAGGCGGGGGGAATGGTCAGCGCCAACGGCCTGGTCCTGGACCCGGACACCTTCAGGGTCACGGCGGACGAGGCGGCCATTGACATCAGTCCGACCGAGTTCCGCCTGCTGCATTTCTTTATTACTCACCCGGAGCGCGTCTACACCCGAGCCCAGCTGCTTGATCAGGTCTGGGGGCAGAATGTCTTCGTCGAAGAACGCACGGTGGACGTTCACATCCGCCGCCTGCGCAAGACCCTCAATCCGTTCGGCTATGATCGCTACATCCAGACGGTGCGCAGCGTCGGATACCGGTTTTCAACGCACTAGTCCCGGGCCATGTACACCGATATCAAGCCTGACGTCATGCGGCTGCTGCTGGTCCTGGCCGTTGCCCTGGCCGCCGGCCTGGCTCTGGGACACGTCTTTGCCCTGCTGGCGCTGGGGCTCCTCGTCGTCATCATCTGGCATTATCTGGCCCTGATCGGTTTCCTCAACTTCGCCCGCCATGACGCCGAAGACAATCTCTATGACCTGCCGGGCGTCATTAACGACCTGGTCCGTGAATTCGAATCCATGCGCGACGGCTACCAGCAGCGGGAGCAGAAGTTGTCCGCCTTCATACAACGTTTCGAGGAAACCACGTCGGCGCTGCCCGACGCCGTTATCGTGGTCGATGAGATGGGCGGGATAGAATGGGCCAACCCCAAGGCCAGCGACTACCTGGGCGTGGAGTGGCCGAAAGACAGCGGCCATCGCCTGGCCAATCTGCTCCGCTATCCCGAGCTGACCAGATATTTGCAGGAAGACAAACAGCAGCCCGTGAACAGGGTGCAGGAGGTGATGTCGCCGGTGGACCAGGAACGGTGCCTGGAGATCCGGATCAACCACTACGGCAGCGGCCACCTCTTGCTGATGGCCAGGGACATTACCGAATACCATCTCATCAACCGCATGCGCAAGGATTTCATCGCCAACGCCTCCCATGAACTGCGCACCCCGCTGACGGTCATCGCCGGTTACCTGGAGGCCTTCGAGGAAGACCGGGGAAACTGTCCCGAGGACTGGGCGCCCAAGATAGCGCAGATGCGGCAGCAGGCCGGCAGGATGAAGCGGCTGATAGAAGACCTGCTGGAACTGTCCCGGCTGGAGAGCGCGAAGGAACTGGAACACGCCGAGGAGGTGAGGGTGGCCGACATGCTGGAGACCATCATCAGGGAGGCCCAGACCCTGAGCGGGGAGCAGCAGCATATTTTCGACAAGCAACTGGACCACGACCTGCGGCTGCTGGGCGATCGGCACGATCTCTACAAGGCCTTTTCCAACCTGATTTTCAACGCCGTGCAGTACACCCCGGCTCGCGGCAGGATAACCGTGAGCTGGTATCGGGACGAGGTCGGCGCCCATATGGCGGTAAAGGACACGGGCCTGGGCATTGCCGAACAGCACCTTAACCGGGTGACGGAGCGGTTTTACCGCGTCGACAAGGGCCGGTCCCGCGCCAAGGGGGGCACCGGTCTCGGGCTGGCCATCGTCAAGCACGTCCTGACCCGGCACAAGGCCCACCTGCACATCCAGAGCGAGGAGGGCAAGGGCAGTCTTTTCCGTTGTGATTTCCCGCCCCAGGCATGCGTATCCCCGTCCACCGTGGATCAGCGGGCCGGTGGCGCCTGAACCGTACGGTTCAATGTATTTCCCTGAATTTCATGCAATTATCTTTTATGCCGGCTGTAACAGAATGTTCACAAACGCGTAATTGCGTTGTCATCTTGCCAGGCACGGTCATAGCGGGACTGGTGGCACTGGTGGTAGGTGCCGGAACGGCGGCGGCGGCGGTCATGGAGATATCCGGCGCCGGGGCGACGTTTCCTTATCCCGTTTATGCCAAGTGGGCGGAAGCCTATAACAAGCAGACCGGGGTGAAGATGAACTATCAATCCATCGGATCAGGAGGCGGTATCAAGCAGATCACCGCAAAGACCGTGGATTTCGGCGCTTCCGACGCCCCCCTGACCGTGGACGAGCTGAACAAGGGCAACCTGATGCAGTTTCCCATGGTCATGGGCGGGGTGGTGCCGGTGGTGAACCTGCCGGGCATAGGCGCCGGTGATCTCAAGATCTCCCCCCGGGTGCTGGCCGACATCTACCTCGGCAAGATCAGGAAGTGGAATAACCGGGCCATCACTTCCCTTAATCCGGGTCTGTCCCTGCCGGACAGGCGCATCACGGTGGTGCATCGCTCGGACGGTTCCGGCACCACCTGGATCTACACCAACTACCTGAGCAAGGTCAGTCCCGAGTGGAAAAGCCAGGTGGGCAACGACAAGTCGGTGTCCTGGCCTGCCGGCGTGGGCGGCAAGGGCAACGAGGGCGTCGCCTCCTACGTAAGCCGCATCAAGGGCTCCATCGGTTACGTCGAATACGCCTACGCCCTGCAGAATAAGATGGCCAGCGTCAAGCTTGAGAACCGGGCGGGGAATTTCATGGATCCCACCTCAGACGCCTTCCAGGCGGCGGCAGCCAATGCCGACTGGGCCCATGCCCCGGGTTTTTACATGGTCCTCACCGATCAGCCCGGTGCCAACAGCTGGCCCATCACCGGCGCGACGTTCATCCTGATGCACAAGCAACAGTCCAAGCCGGCGGTGGCCAAGGCGGTGCTGAACTTCTTCAACTGGGCCTATGCCAACGGCGACGGCATGGCCTCGCAGCTGGACTACGTGCCCATGCCCGACAATGTGGTCAAGCTGGTGCACCAGGCCTGGAGCGAGAAAATCAAAGGGTCTGACGGCAAGTCGATCTGGTAGAAAGTCGAGCGCGTGCACAGGCCGCTCGATCTGTGATAAAAAGGATGCCGCCGGAGGGGGTGGAGGGACTCCATCCCCTCCGGTCTGTTTCTGACGCCCTGATTCCGTCCATGAGTGCAGAAAATACCATACCGGCAGCACGCAACGCCCTGGCGGACAAAATGTTTCGTTCCGGGACCATGGTCTCGGCCGGGATTGTTTTCGGCGCCGTTGTCGGCATCCTGGTCGCGCTGGCCATCGGCGCAGCGCCGGCGCTGCACAAATTCGGGCTGGGTTTTTTGGGCAGCACCTCCTGGAACCCGGTAACCAAGGACTTTGGCGCCCTGGTGGCGATCTTCGGGACCCTGGTCTCCTCGGCCATCGCCATGATCATCGCCGTGCCACTGAGCTTCGGCATCGCCCTGTTCATCACCGAACTGGCCCCGCCCTGGCTGAAGCGCCCCATAGGCACCGCCATAGAACTGCTGGCGGCCAT
>JARRRO010000004.1:0-16358 GCA_037380645.1 Gammaproteobacteria bacterium
AACCTGCGCATCAGTGTCAGAGATACGGGCATCGGAATTCCTTCCGCCAAGGCGGATACCATATTCAACAGCTTTACGCAGGTGGATTCATCCACTACCAGGAAATACGGCGGCACCGGCCTGGGACTGACGATTTGTCGCAGCCTGGTGGAAATGATGCACGGTAGAATATGGGTGGAAAGCGGGGAAAACAGGGGCAGCCAGTTTATCTTCACGGTTCCCCTGCCGCCCTCCGAGCGCGAACCGACGATCGTGCCCCGGCCTGTGAGATTGGATCAGAAACGCATACTGGTTGTTGATGACAATGCAACAGCAAGAAATTTACTCCGTGCCCGGCTGGAGGCGGCCAAGGCCGACGTCGTAACGGCGGCAAACGGGAAGTCAGCGATACAGTTGTTTAAGGAAGGCGATCCCTTCGACCTGGTACTGACTGACTACCGCATGCCGGAAATGGACGGTCTCGAATTGGCCAAGGAGATCAAGGCGCTTGATCCGAAACATATAGTACTTCTGATGACTGACAGTGCCCATTTGAACCAGTCCATCAAGGATGTATCCATGCATGGCATAGATGGCTACGTGGTCAAACCGGTGAAACATTCGGAATTGCTGAAGCAGATAGCCTATTCACTGAACAGGAAAAGTGGAGAGTCATCAGAAGCCGAATCGATCACCCCCGCAGAATCGACGAAAACCCAGAGGATTCTGCTGGTTGACGACAATCCCGACAACCGGATGCTGGTAAAGGAGTTTCTCAAAAAATTTCCTTACGAGGTGGACGAGGCGGAAAACGGAGAACAGGCCCTGGAGAAGTTTCAGGAAGGAGTTTACGATCTCGTCCTTATGGACGTGCAGATGCCGGTCATGGACGGCAGAAGCGCCACGCGAAAGATAAGGGCATGGGAAACGCAGGAGGGCAGGACGCGGACGTCCATTGTCGCGTTGACCGCTCATGCCATTAAGGAGGAAATCAACGAATGCCTGCAGGCGGGATGTGACGCCCACTTGAGTAAGCCGGTGAAAAAGACGAAGCTGATTGAGACTATTCAGGAGTTTACGCAATAGAGATCGGCCCGTCGCCGGGGCGCAGGCTGTAATAGCGGTGACCCTCGGAGTGACCCGCCGGCCTGCCGTACAACTCGGGGGCCGGAGCAGGTCAGTCCGGGTGGCGTTTGAAGGTGTGCCGCTCAGGCAGTATAGCTTTGCCGCAGCAGTCCCTGAACAGACTTGAACTGTTCGTGTTTCGCGTCACGGATCCATTCAAACAGAATGGACTCTGTGTCACAGACTGCGGCGCCCAACTGACGCAGACGCAGCAGGGCCGTTTCGTAACTTTCGCGCTGCCGTGAGCATACCGCGTCGGCAACGACGAAAATCTGGTAACCCAGCTGCGCCAGTTCTATCGCGGTCTGTAGAATACAGACATGCGCTTCCATTCCGGCAATAACGAGCTGTTTACGGCCCGTCCCCTCCAGATCGGGGAGGAAACCTTCCGCTCCAAGCGCCGAAAAAGCGGTTTTTTCATAGAGCTTGGTGGTTTCCGGCAGCATTTTCATTACTGCCGGTTCGGTATTTCCCAGGCCCTGGGGATACTGCTCGGTGGCGTAGACCGGGATTTTGAGCAGGGACGCCGTCTTCAGCAGCAGACCGGCATTACGTTGCAGCCGCGCCAGCACTTTGACGGGCATGGCGGAAGTTAGTTGTGTCTGGATATCCACGATCACCCTGCCGCCAGCTTGAGCTTCAGAGTATCTACCAAGTAATTATAACGGGCACGGGCGTAGTCACGTTTGGCCTGGTATGTCGCCCTTTCCGAGGCGACGACGTCTACCGCAGTCCGGGTCCCGACTTCAAACCCTGCCTCGGTTGCCTTCAGCGCGGTCTCGCTGGATACAACCGCCTGATTCAGTGCCTTAATCTGGCTAATTCCCGAAATGACGCCTAGGTAGGCCTGGCGGGTCGACAGGTGCGCCTGTCGCCTGGTCTGTTCCAGAACTTCGATTTGCTGCTGCAGCCTCTGTTCGGCCTCGCGGGTTTTGGAGCTGACGTAGCCGCCCCCAAAGATGGGAATGTTGAGCTCCAGCCCGATGGCGCCGCTGCGGGTGGTGGTCTGACCGAATCGTCCGCCGCTGCGATCGTAGCCGTACTGTGATACCAGATCCAGGGTGGGATAATGACCGGCGTTCTGGATCTTGATTTCCTGGCGGGACAAGTCGACGGCGTCCTGGGCGGCGATGACATTGAGATTCTGGCGCAGGGCGGTATCAGTCCACTCGTCTATGTCGGCAGGTTTGGGTTTCACCAGCGGCATTTTGCCGGAGAGCTGAGCCAGATTCTCCACGTATTGTCCGGTAATCTCACGCAGGGCCTCGCGGTTGTTATCGATATCGTTTTCGGCGGCGATCTCCTGGGCCACGGCGCGATCGTAGCCAGCCTGCGCCTCCTGGACGTCGGTGATCGCCGTCAAACCCACGTCGAACCGCTGTTTTGCCTGATCCAGCTGCCTGCCCAGAGCGCGTTTTTCCGCGCGGGCGAATTGCAGATTATCCTGGGCTGCCAGGACGTTGAAATAAGCCTGGGCCACACGCACCATGAGATTCTGCTGAGCCAGCGCCAGCTGCGCATCGGCCTGCTTGATGCTGCTGTCGGCACGGTCGATCTGGAGAAAGCGATCCCAGTGGAAAAGCGGCTGGCGCAGATTCAAATTAACCCCGCGGGAGCTGTATTTGAAGTTACCTATCCCGAAATTGGATGAACCCGTGACATCCTGTTGATTGTAATAGGTGTTGGCGTCGACACTGACGGAAGGCAGCAGTTGTGAATAGGCCTGCGGCCGCGTCTCCATAACCGCCCGTTTGTTGGCCGCCGCCTGCCGGAACTGTGGATCACTGCGCTCGGCCATGTTGTAGATGGCCATCAGATCGGCGGCGTAAGCGGCTTCCATGACTGTCAGGCACAGCAATGCCGTCAGCAACAGGCGTAAACGGTATGATGGCAAGGTTAGGATCATGGATCTTGGTGTAATTATTGAATATGTGTCAGTACTTCGGCATGTCTGGTTCGACCTGTGAGGCCCATGCGGCAACCCCGCCTTCCAGATTGGTCACCCGTTCGAAGCCGGTATTTTCCAGAAACCCGGCGACCTGGAAGCTGCGTGCACCGTGGTGACAGATGACGATAGTCTCCCGGGACTGGTCCAACGTGTCCAGTTTGCCCATGAGTTCCGTCATGGGAATATTGATGGAACCCTCAATATGACAGAGTTCGAACTCCCAGGGTTCACGTACGTCGAGAAGATACAGGTTCGGATTCTGAGTGAGTAGTTCTTTCAGCCCTTCCGCCGTGATTGTTTCCATATTGCGCCGCTAGAATTCGAAGGTGGTTGCTTTGTGTGCGCCGACCAGAGGAGGCAAATCTGTTTCAAACAGGGATTCCCTGCTCCATTCGTCCTGACCCACGCGGGTGACCAGACAGGCCTCCATGATAGGCGATTCACCCACGATTACAAAGAGCCTCCCCCCGACGGCCAGTTGCTGCTCGAAGCAGGGCGTATAGACCGGGATCGAGCCGGTCACCGCGATCACGTCATAGGGGGCGTGCTCGGGCCAGCCGGACAGGCCGTCACCGGTGTACAACTGCACGTTGTCGATGTGGTGGCGGGCCAACAGATTTCCGGCATAACGAGTAAAATCTTCATATATATCAATACTATATACGATTTTCCCAGAGTGCGCCAGAAGAGCGGTGAAATAACCGCAGCCGGTGCCGATCTCCAGGATCTTGTCCTCCCGGCGTATGTCCAGGCTCTGTATGATGCGGGCCTCCATCTTGGGGGTCATGGTCACCTCGCCGTGATTCAGCGGGATGTTCATGTCGGCCAGAGCCAGGGGCTTGTAGGGGTCGGGGATGAAGTCCTCGCGATGCACTTCGGTGATCAGATCCAGCACCCCCTGATCGAGCACCTCCCAAGTCCGGATCTGCTGTTCGATCATGTTCATACGCGCCTGTTCGTAATTCATTCTCATGGCCACCTTGACTTGTTATGATTAATCCGGCATTTAAGAGATGTTATTATATATTAAATGAGTGTAGCTAGGGGCGCCCGTAAGGGCTGAGAGTGACCCTTTGAACCTGATCCGGATCAAGCCGGCGTAGGAAAGCGAACACCCCAGACCTGCCGGCGGGCGCTCAAACCACTTGAGGAGGAGACCGATGAGTGCAGTACCGCATTTCCAGCACGGGCAGGCCAAAGTCGACGACGAGGTGCTCAAGCCGTTTCCCAATTCCCGCCGGATCTATGTCCAGGGCAGCCGCGGGGACATCCGCGTGCCCATGCGGGAAATTGAGTGCGAGGACACGCCCTCCGCCTTCGGCCAGGAAAATAATCCGCCGTTAGCCGTTTATGATACCTCCGGTCCCTATACCGATCCACAGGCGCGTATCGACATCCGCGCGGGTCTGGCGCCGGTCCGCACGGTCTGGATCGAGGAACGCGGGGATACACAGCAACTGGATGCCCTGTCGTCCGCCTACGGCCGGCAGCGGCAGAATGATCCGGAACTGGCAGCATTGCGGTTCCAGCACGCCCGCCCGCCACGCCGCGCCCGGGCCGGCGGCAACGTGACCCAGATGCATTACGCCCGCCGGGGTATCGTTACCCCGGAGATGGAATTTATCGCCATCAGGGAGAACCAGCGCCTGGAGGAATACGGCCAATCCGCCCTGTTGCGGCGGCATCCGGGCATGGGATTCGGGGCGACCCTGCCGGAGAAGGTTACTCCCGAGTTCGTGCGGGACGAAGTGGCGCGCGGCCGCGCCATCATCCCGGCCAACGTCAACCACCCGGAACTGGAACCGATGATCATCGGGCGCAACTTCCTGGTCAAGGTTAACGCCAACATCGGCAATTCTGCCGTTACTTCCTCCATTGCGGAAGAGGTGCAGAAAATGACCTGGGCCATACGCTGGGGCGGCGATACGGTTATGGACCTGTCCACCGGCAAGAATATCCATGAGACCCGGGAATGGATCATCCGCAATTCCCCCGTGCCCATAGGGACCGTTCCCATCTACCAGGCCCTGGAAAAGGTCGAGGGCAAGGCCGAGGAACTGACCTGGGAGATGTACCGGGACACGCTCATCGAGCAGGCGGAGCAGGGGGTGGATTACTTCACCATACACGCCGGCGTGCGGCTGCCTTTCATTCCGCTCACGGCGAAACGGACCACCGGCATCGTCTCCCGCGGCGGCTCGATCATGGCCAAGTGGTGCCTGGCCCACCACCGGGAGAGCTTTCTGTATACGCATTTCGAGGAGATCTGCGAGATCATGAAGGCCTATGACGTTTCATTCTCCCTGGGCGACGGTCTGCGGCCGGGCTCCATCGCCGACGCCAATGACGAGGCCCAGTTCGCCGAACTGAAGACCCTGGGCGAGCTGACCCGTATCGCCTGGGAGCATGACGTGCAGACCATGATCGAGGGCCCCGGGCACGTGCCCATGCAGCTGATCCGTGAGAACATGGACAAGGAACTGGAGGAGTGCCACGAGGCGCCTTTCTATACTCTGGGTCCGCTGACCACGGACATCGCGCCCGGGTACGATCACATCACTTCCGCCATCGGCGCCGCCATGATCGGCTGGTACGGTACCGCCATGCTGTGTTACGTCACGCCCAAGGAACACCTGGGCCTGCCCGACAGGGACGACGTGAAGGAAGGCATCATCACCTACAAGATCGCCGCCCACGCCGCCGATCTGGGCAAGGGCCACCCGGCGGCGCAGCTCCGGGACAACGCCCTGTCCAAGGCTCGTTTCGAGTTCCGCTGGCAGGATCAGTTCAATCTGGGACTGGATCCGGACCGGGCCAAGGAATTCCACGACGAGACCCTGCCCAAGGAGGCGCACAAGCTGGCGCATTTCTGTTCCATGTGCGGCCCCAATTTCTGCTCCATGAAGATCACCCAGGACGTGCGGGAGTACGCCCGGGAGAAAGGCATCACGGATATGAATGAGGCGCTGGAGACGGGCATGGAGGAGAAAGCGGTCCAGTTCAGGGAGAAAGGCGGCGATCTGTATTCCAGGTCCTAAAGGGTTCCGGCTCCGACCGGCACGGGGGTATCCGGGATATCAAGGGTTCCCGCTAGATGACCGCCACCAGGCTGAATGATTACATTGCCGCTTCGGCCGATCCCGACGCGGCGGCCATCCGTCTTGACGGACTGCGCGAGGATCGGGCGCTGCGACAGGCCATTGACGGCCTCCCTGACGAGACGCTCAGGCAACTGGTTCATCTCCTCAGTTTCTCCCGGTTTCTTTATCATTTCATCAGCCGTCATCCCGAGGTCCTGGCCCTGCTCGGCGAGGAACCCCTTGCCGGTCTCGTTAAGGCCGATGTGGACGCAGGCATGGGTTTGGATACGCTGCGCCTGTTCAAATACCGGGAACTGCTCAAGATAACCTGGCTGGATATCACCCAGTGCTGCGCCTATGAAAAGATCCTCGGCTGTTTGAGCGGGCTGGCGGAATACACCGTTAACAAGGTTCTGGGCTTCAGCATCGATCCAAAACACCGTGATTTTATAGAGCGTGAGTTCTGCGTCTTTGGCCTGGGCAAACTCGGCGCGGAGGAGCTGAATTACAGTTCCGACATAGACCTGATGTTCGTCAGTGCCAATACCGGGCAGTCCCGTTATGAGATCTACGACTTGCAGGAAATCGCCCAGAACACCATACGCCGCTTCAATCACAGTCTTGAAGAAAAGGGAAAGGATGGATTCCTTTACCGGGTCGATCTGAAATTACGCCCCTGGGGCGCCAGTGGTCCCCTGTTCATGACCATTGATGAAACGGAAAACTATTACGAGGCCAGTTCAGATGCCTGGGAGAGATTTGCCTGGCTGCGGGGCAGGCCCGTTGCGGGCGCCCAGGGACTGGGGGAGGATCTGAAGCAGCGGCTGCATCCGTTCATATACCGGCGTTCTCTTAGTACCGAGGATCTGCAGAAATTCGTCGATATAAAAATGAAATGACGAGGATCAGAAACCGGCGCGGTCACTGGAACGTGAAGGTGGGGGAGGGGGGCATCCGCGATCTGGAATTTTTCGTGCAGATGCTGCAGATTGTCAACGCCTCCAACTATGAGGCGCTGCAGACCACCAATACCCTGAAAGCGCTGAACGGCCTCAGGCAGGCTGGATTGATTACCGACCGAGAGGCTGGCGAGATAACGCACAGTTATCTGTTCCTGCGACGGCTGGAGAACCATCTGCAAATGCGGGATGAACAGCAAGTCCACGAACTGCCCGATGACGAAGATCAACGACTGATCATCGCGCGTTCTCTCAGGACTCCCGGCTACTCCGACGACGAAATCCTGGATAACTTCGAAAACCAGCTTTTTACCAGCCGCACCATCGCCAGAAGCTACTTCGAGCGCATCCTGCCGGAAGGAAGGACGGATTCATGAGGCTGCCCAAGGAGGTTGAAAACGCCCTTGACCAGGCCTGGAACAGGGTGGTGGCAGAAAACAGCATGGAGCGCTGGCTTAATCTGTGTGAACAGGAGGAATGGGTTGATGCACCAAAGAACCTGCCTCTGTTGACGCGCATATTCGGGGCAAGCTGGTATTTTACACGGTTTATCTTTGTTAACGGGAGTGATATCGCCAATCTCGTCGATCAGCCGCCGCCTGCTTCATTCACCACCGGTGCCTGTGAACAAATACTCCAGGATGCCCTCACGCTCGAAGGGATGGATGCCGGCCTGGAGCGGCTCAGGATCTTGAAAAACCGCATCATGCTGCAGATACTGATCGCCCGCCTGACCGAGGAATTCGACCAGGAAAAGACCGAACACGCTCTCACCTGCCTGGCGGAGGCCACTCTGGGAGTCATCATGCGGTTGCAACGCCTGACTCCGGAGTATGCGGCGAATCCGATCAGCATACTCGGTATGGGCAGGATGGCCGGTTACGAGATGACCTTCGGTTCCGATCTGGACATTATTTTCCTGTATGGCGGGGACGGCGCTGATCTGGATCCGCAAACCGAGCGTGGCATACGACTCCTGTTGAGGAATATTGCCGCCCAGAGCCCGGTCGGCTTGCTATACGAGGTGGATATGCGCCTGCGTCCTCATGGCAATGCCGGCGTCTTACTGACTTCATTGAAGTCTTTTCTTGAATATCACGGCCGTGAAAGAGACATTTGGGAAAGGCAGATGATGACCCGCTGCCGTATCCTGCTGGATTCCGACGGCAGCGTGCAGACCCTGATGAATAAAGTCAACGGACAGATCTATGCCCGCTATGACAAGAGACATCTGCGTAGTGAGATAATCTCGATGAGGCAGCGCGTGCAGAAAGAGCTCGGGAGTCCGGCGGGCAAATACGAGATCAAGCGGGGCAGGGGCGGAATCATGGATATCGATTTCATCACCCACTATTACCAGCTGGCATACGGACATGATAACCCGGAATTACAGACCGGCAGCACTCGCGAAGTATTGCGGCGGGCGGCGGATCTGGAAATCATGGGCCGAGGGGATTCGGCCGATCTGCTCGAGGCCTACGATTTCCTCAAACAGGTGGAAACCTCGCTGCGTCTATTCGATATGAAGCCGATCAGCGCCTTCCCCGCCAGTCCTCAAGCCAACACCGCCCTGGCCAGGGCGTTGGGCTTTGCATCGGGTGAAGAGGAAGCGTTCATACATCGATACGAAGCGGTAACCGGGAGCGTGAGAGAAAGATTCTGCAGGATCCTGGAGAGCTGACCGCGGTGAGCCGGGAGCGCTTTCAGCCGTGACCTTTGGCCCGGGACTGATCCTGTTTCAGTAATCTGGGTGATGAGGTAATAACCTGGTTGCGTCCACTCTGCTTGGCATCGTAAAGCGCCTTGTCGGCCAGAGACACCAACAGATGCGAGTGCTGTTCGCGCCTTGGGATAATCGTTGCAACCCCGAAGCTGACTGTAACCACATTGTCATTGCTGGAGGCTGCGTGGGGGATGGCGGCGTTGTATACCGACAGACGGATCTGCTCGGCAATATCCGCCGCGCTATCAAGGCTGGTCTCGGGAAGGATAACGGCGAACTCCTCGCCTCCGTAGCGAGCGGCCAGATCGCCGCCGCGCCTGGCGTGCTGTTCCATAATATGGGCTATCCGGAACAGGCATTTGTCGCCGTCCTGGTGCCCGTAATGATCGTTATAGGCCTTGAAATGATCGATGTCGCACAGGATCATGGACAGCGGTTTCTGGGATCGGATGGCGCGGTTCCACTCCTTGGCGAGAAAATCATCGAAATGGCGCCGGTTGGCGATGCCGGTAAGGCCGTCCTGTGACGACAGGGTCATCAGCGTCTCCGCCAGCTGCTCCGCTTTTTCCTTTTCCAGCTTCAGTCGCTCTTCCGCTTGCCTGAGCTTGATTAAATCCAGTTCCAGTTCATGGTTGAGCATGCTGGTGGAAGCCTGTTCCTCCTGGAGGCTTACCAGCAGTGATTGATTGGAGAACTGGTGGTTTACGAACTCAGACATTAGGCGTTTGTAGCGTACCGCGCCGAGTATCGAGAAGACATAACAGACAACCAGCAGCAGGCCGAAGGTTCGAGTAGCCATGTCCTCCTGGATCAGGAGATAAAAGGCAATGGGACTTATCAACGGCAGGGTATAGCCGAGGAAGGCGGAATTGAAGACCGCGTAGCTGACCGCCGCGCCCATAACGAGGAAACCGGCCAGCAGGATCATGATGGCGGAGTAATGCAGCGGCGAGAAGTGAATGAGGTAGACTCCGATGCCGCCCCACATGGCGCCGGAGATAATGGCGCCGCTGATAAACTGGTGGAACAGGTGCCGTTTATCCGTAATGCTGGTGGTATTGGCGTTGAATTGATGGAGTTGATAATGCCGATAGCCGTTGAACAACAGATAACCGGCAAGCCAGGGGAGGACCACATAGGGGCTGGTGTAGTCCCAGAAAATATAGGTCACCAGGATCGATGCCAGCGTCGTAGTCAGCAACGCACCCTGCGCCTGCTCGAACAGGACGTCTATTTTTCTTTCCTGAAGTGACGGATTATGGTTATGCATTAGCGCGACGCCCTGTTTTCCAGCTGGCTGGCTGCCATGTCCGTAATGAAAAAGGCCCCCCGTTCCTTCAGCATAACCGGGACCGTTATAAATCCCCTCGCAGCGAAATTATGGCATGAACGGCGCGGAAGTGTAACCGGAAAGTTATCGCGTTTAACAGATAAATCGGTTTAATTCAAATACATAACATACAGATATTCATAAGAAAAATACCCGATGATCTTCCTCCAGGGGAGGCCGGGCCGGCCCCGGCGGTAATCGCGTCCGGACGACGGCGAACCGACGACGGAGCGTCAACAGGGCCATGGCGAGGACGGATCGGCGCTGGCATCTTCATGTACAATCGGCGACTCAACCGCCATCATCGCCGTATCCATGGGCAAGCTCACCGGAAAATCCGCCGTTATCACCGGCGCCAGCAGTGGCATAGGCCGGGCCATCGCGCTGGCGTTTGCCAGTGAGGGAGCGCGTCTGGTGGTCAATTACAAGCATTCGCAAGACAAGGCGGACGAACTGGTCGGAGAAATAGAGGGGATGGGAGGACAGGCGGTTGCCGTGAGGGCAGATGTAGCAGACGAAAACGATGTCATGGATCTGGTGGTGCGTGCACGGGAATTCCTGACGGATATCGATATCTGGATCAATAACGCCGGCGCCGACATCCTTACCGGCCGGGGAGCGGAGCTGGAGGACACAAAAAAGCTTTCTCTGCTCATCGACGTGGATATGAAGGGCACCATAAACAGCTGCTGGCGGATCGCTCCGTTGATGAAGGAACGGGGGGGCGGCGTCATCCTCAACATGTCCTGGGACCTGTCTATCCACGGTTTTCACGGGCGCAACCCACAGATGTTTTCCGCCGTGAAGGCCGGTATCCTGGGATTCAGCAAGTCCCTGGCCTGGAGTTACGCCCCGGAGGTGCGGGTTAATGTCCTGGCGCCGGGTTGGATCGAGACCAGCTTTGCCGAGCAGCAGATGGAGCGGGAGTATTACCAGGCGCGTATCGAGGAAATCCCGATGCGCCGCTTCGGGAAACCCGTCGATGTGGCAGCCGCCGCCGTGTTTCTGGCCTCCGATGAAGCCGCTTACATAACCGGACAGGTTATCAATATCAATGGTGGAACGGTTTGAGGGCGGTGTGATTCACATTTCGCCACAGAAACTGTTAATAAACGTGATAACGCAAAGGTGCCGGAGCAGTACCCGTGCCGAGACGAAGTAATAAACAGCCGCGCTGGGTAAGCTTCAGGGACGAGGAACTGCTGGCGATGAAATTCGCCGGCCTGAAACTGCGCCTTGAGGAGACACCCCTGTTCAATCGCGTCCATCAGCTTTATGACGAGCTGGAAGACAGGGGTTTGCGTTTCCGTCCCCATTGCTGGCTGGCCGAGGAATGGTTTTCGCCTGACGGTATCCCGGGCATCGCCATCCCTTTCTACCTGGCCCACCCGCGCCTGGCCAAACTGGAGGCGCGGCAGATGTATGAAGTGGAGGGAGGCAATGAGCGCTGGTGCATGAAACTGCTGCGGCACGAGGCGGGGCACGCCATCTGCACTGCCTACCAGTTGCATCGACGCAAGCGCTGGAAGCAGGTATTCGGCGAGTATTCCAGGCTCTACCCGACCCATTACACCCCGCGCCCCAAGAGCAGAAACTACGTGCTTCACCTGGAATGGTGGTATGCCCAGAGTCACCCGGCGGAGGATTTCGCCGAGACCTTCGCGGTATGGCTGAAATCGGGGTCAAAGTGGCGCCAGCAGTACCGCGGCTGGCCCGCCCTGCGAAAACTGGAATATACGGATGAACTCATGGAATCCATTGCGGGGAAGCCGGCGCTGATCAGGACCCGCAAGCAGGTGGAGCCCATATCCCGGATCGACAAGACCCTGGAAGAACATTACCGGGAAAAGCGGCAGCATTACGGCATCGAGGTGCCGGAAGTCTATGACGGCGAACTTCTCCGGCTGTTTCCGCAGAACGGCGCGAACGGCCGGCAGCGCTCGGCGGCCGCCTTTTTGAAACGGAAGGCGCCGGAATTGTGCCGCAGGTGCGCACGCGGCACGGGAGAGTATCCCTATGTCATCATGCAGCTGGTCCAGGACATGATCGTCCGCTGCCGGGAGATGAATCTCAAGGTGACGCGCCCCGAAGAGGAGGTCGAGACCGAGGTGGCCATTTTCATAACCGTGCAGACGATCAATTACCTACACCGCATTCATCACCGGGTGCCGGTATGAAAAAGCTGCGCATCCTGGTACTCGTGCATGAGGACCTGGTCCCTCCCGACACCCTGGAAGGCTATTCCGACAAGGAGATCGTCGAATGGAAAACCGAATACGACGTGATTTCCACCTTGAGGGACATGGGTCATGAGGTGATCCCCATGGGGGTCTACGATGACCTCGGCAAGATACGGCGGGCCATACGCGACCATAAACCGCACATTGCCTTCAACCTGCTGGAAGAGTTTCATGGAAACTCCCTGTACGACTACCACATCGCCAGTTACATGGAACTCATGCGGCTGCCCTACACCGGCTGCAACCCCCGCGGGCTCATGCTGGCGCACGACAAGGCGCTGAGCAAGAAGCTGCTTACTTTTCACCGCATCAACACGCCCCGCTTCATCTCCTTTCCCCTGGGTCGCAAGGTTCGCGTGCCCAAGCACGTACATTACCCCCTGATCGTCAAGTCCCTCGTGGAGGAGGGCTCCTACGGGTTGTCCCAGGCGTCGGTGGTATACACCGAGGAAAAGCTGCTCGAACGGGTTCATTATCTGCAGGACAAGCTGGAAACACCGGTTATCGCCGAGGAGTTCATTGACGGCCGCGAGATGTATATTTCCATCATTGGCAACCAGAGGCTGCAGGTGCTGCCGGTGCTGGAACTGATGTTCGGCGACCTGCCGGAGGATACCCACCGCATCGCCACCTCCCGAATCAAGTGGGACTGGGATTACCAGGACGAGCACAAGATCAAGGTGGAACTGGCGGATCTGCCCGAGCAGTTTGCAGCCAGGCTGGCCACGCTGGGCAAGCGCATTTACAAGATCCTGGGCGTCAGCGGTTACGTGCGCATCGATCTGAGAGTGACGGAGGAGGAAAAGGTGTACGTGCTGGAAGCGAATGCAAATCCCGACATCGGTTACGGTGAAGAGCTTTCACTGGCCGGTGAGGCGGCCGGGATGAGTTACGAACAGCTGCTGCAGAAGATCATCAATCTGGGACTGGGTTATCGATCGGATATGGTAAGGATCTGACGTAAGCGGGGAGACAGGTCACCATACACGATTCACTTCCCCTCCTGCCAGCCCGGGTCCAGGCGGTTCAGCAGGCGCAGGTAGGCCGGCCATTCCGGAAAGGGATTATCCACTCCGGAGCGGCGGGCGAAGTTTTCGAACTGTTTCCGGGTCTTGAGGATGACGGCTTCGGACAGTCGCCTCAGGGGCCGTCCCGAGGCCATGGCCCTGAGCTGGATCCCGGCACAGGTCTCGAAGTAGTACAGCCGGGAGAAGGCGCAGGGGATGGTGGGACCGGTGGTGATCACGCCATGGTTGTACAGCAGAAGGGTGTGGTTGTCGGTGCCCAGGTCCCGGCTCAGCCGTTCCCGTTCATCCAGATCCACGGCCACGCCCTCGAATTCGTGATAGCCGATGCGTCCGTAGAACTGACAGGCCTCCTGAACCAGCGGGATAAAGCCGGTGTCCAGGCAGGACAGGGTGGTGGCGTTCTCGGAATGGGCGTGGACCACGCACATCACGTCATCCGGACGGGCAGCATGGATGGCGGAGTGGATGACGTATCCGGCGGCGTTGACGGGGTGCGGGCTTTCATCCAGTTTGTTGCCATCCAGATCGATCTTGACCAGGCTGGCAGGGGTGATCTCATCGTACAGTAGCCCGAACGGGTTGATCAGTATATGTTCCGTGCCGGGGATGCGGGCTGTGATGTGGTTATAGACCTGGGAGGTCCAGCCGTAATAGTCCACCAGGCGGTAACAGGCGGCCAGGTCCACACGCGTTTGCCATTCCGCCTCGCTGTAGCGCGCGGAGTTCTCGGTTTTATCAGAATTGGATATCGGTTTCGGCATATCTGTCCTGAATAGTAAGGGCTAAGGAGTGAGGCGTGAAGTGCCGGGGCATCAGCGTTTTCGGCATAAGGTCAGCCCGTCGGCGACGGGCAGGAGGCTGAGATCGATGCGTTCGTCCCGGAACAGGAAGCCATTCAGCTCCTTCAGGGCCAGCGTTGACGCGTCCTGTATCTCGGGATCGGCCACCTTGCCGTCCCACAGGGTGTTATCGATGGCGACGACGCCCCCCGGCCGCAGCAGTTGCAGGGCGCGTTCGTAATAGTCACGGTATTCCGTCTTCAGGGCGTCCAGGAAGACGAAATCGAAAATTCCTGTTTCGCCGGCGGCGATCAGGGAATCCAGGGTCTCGATGGCGGGCGCCAGGCGCAGCTCGATTCTGTCCGCGACGCCGGCCTCCTCCCAGTAGCGGCGGGCAACGTTGGTATACTCCTTGTTAACGTCGCAGGCGATGATACGTCCGTCCTCCGGCAGGGCACCGGCCATCCACAGGCTGCTGTAGCCGGTGAAGACCCCCACCTCGATGACCCGCTTCGCTCCCATGATCCCCAGCAGCAGGGCCATGAACTGCCCCTGTTCCGGGGAAATCTGCATATTGGGATTGGGGTAGCCGGCCGTCTCTTCGCGCAGGCGCCGCAGCACCTCTCCCTCGCGCAGTGAAACGCGGCGGATATAGTCGTACACTCGGTCGTCCAGTTTCAGGGTGGTGATGGTCATAGTGCTGCTGCCGTGACAAGGCCAGGATCCCTACGTTAACAGATATCGGCGAGGCGAGACATGCGTGACGAAACGGTCATTACCCCCGGCCATCCGGACCGGGTGCGACTGCTGCAATTGACCGATCCCCATATACTCGGTGATCCGGATTCCCGCTTTGACGGGACGGACACGGCCGCGGCCCTGGAGGCGGTGCTGGCGGAGGTCAACGCCCTGGAGGACGCCCCCGACGCGGTGCTGATGACCGGGGACCTGACCCATGAGCCTGAGCCGGCTGCCTACGAGCGGCTGGCAGAGCGGCTGCGGGTCCTTAAGTCCCCGGTATTCTGCCTGCCGGGCAACCATGACGACCCGGACATGATGCATGAGTGCCTGAACCGGGACGGCATCAGCACCTGCAAGGTGGTGGCCGCCGGTGCCTGGAGGCTGTTGCTGCTGGACACCTGGGAGCAGGGGACCCACGGCGGCAGACTGTCGCCGGCAGAGCTGGACTTCCTGAGGGAACGGCTCGCCGCCCTGAACGGGTACTGGTTCCTCATCGCCCTGCATCACCCGCCGGTATCCATTGATAGTCCGTGGATGGATGCCATGGGTCTGGCCAACCCAGGCGATTTCTTCGCCATCATCGATGCATGTCCGGCGGTTCGCGGCGTCGTCTGGGGACACATACACCAGGATTTTTATCGATGTCGGCGCGGGGTGCACTTGTTCGGAACGCCCTCCACCTGCGTTCAGTTCCTGCCGGGGGCCGATCATTATGTCAGGGACGTGCGCCCGCCCGGCTTTCGCGAATTGGAATTGAACGCCGATGGCAGCCTTGAGAGCCGGATAAGACGCTGCCCGGAGGCGAACAATTGAAACCGGATGACGCATATTCCCCGGGGATTTGGCTCCTCCACTTGAAATTTACCCTGATTTAAGCGAGTATCAAATGCTTTGGTGGAGACCCGGTTTCGGGCAGTCGGAGAGATTCGCCGGCAACAAAATGCCGGATCCGACCTTCAGGCCGATAACTGCGCCAGGTGCGTGGAACCGGCCGGCAAGCGGGGGGAAAAATCAGCGCATCGCCTGTCCCGGGACAGTGCAGAACACGGCTTGCGTCCGGAATACCCGGCAGAATAAAAATAATAAAAATATCGTGGCGGGCCGGCCGCTGTTGTCGGACGGCCCACCAGCTAGCTGACGACGGCAGTGCCCGCGAGTGAGGTTTCCGGAGCACTGTACAACCTTGCGCTGGAGAATGGCAGGCATGGTGGAGAGCGTCCAGTTAGGCAATCCACCGGCGGCACGGCAGCATGCCGATGCATCCGGCGCACCCGCATCCCGTCATATCTCCCGCCTCGGTACAACGATTTCGACCATGCAAGCCGGTTGCGGCCATCCCGCCACCGGCCGGTCAAAGGTTTGGAGTTAGGGAGAACTGTTATTCCGGACTGGATATGTTGGTTATGTCCTCCTCCACAGGTACCGG
>JARRRO010000005.1:0-14112 GCA_037380645.1 Gammaproteobacteria bacterium
GCAGGACCGCGTTGGGGACGCCCACCGCCCCATTGCCGGCCAGCGCGGGTACGCCGCCGGTGAAACCATTGCCGCGAAAGGCCCCCGTGGTCGAGTTCCACGTGCCCTGGCCCAGCGGGCCGCAGAGCCCGTTGATCGTGTTGAACGGCCCCGCGAGCGCGGAAGCGGGCGTCGAGACGCACATGTTGTAGAAATTGCCGAAAATCGCAGGGCCAAACAGTTCGCCGGCGCCCGGGCCGTTCGGATCGATGTAATGGTCCTGGTTAGCCGGAATAACGTCCAAAATCGTTTCCGGCAGGCCCGACTGATCCTCATGCGTATAGTCGCCGGTCACCGTGATGTCGAGATTGGGCGTCGCATGGAAGAGGATCTTGCCGCGCATCGCCTGGATGTTCTGGCCGCCGTTGTGGGACGAGGTATGGGTCCCCGGCGCCTTCGGCATGTCCGCCTGGCCCATCACCTGGTAGGCGTTCTGGCCGATGGAAGAGGTGGCCGGGTAGGGCACCACGTCCTGCCAGCCTTGCTGTTTCTGTGACGACACGCTCACGGTGGACAGGATGTTCTGGGTGATCGGCAGGTCCATCATCACCTGAACATCCTGGCGGTTGTAGCTGCCCAGCGTTGCCTGCCCGGTAACCTTGAACTCGTTGCCCGGAACATGCGTGACGATGTTGATCGCGCCGCCGATGGTGTTACGACCGAACAGTGTCCCCTGCGGCCCCTTCAGGATTTCGATGCGGTCCACGTCGAGCAGGTTCTGGTTCGCGCCGATGGTGCGCGCCAGGTACACGCCGTCGAGGTACACGCCGACGCCGGGGTCGAGATTGAACGCGAAATCATCCTGGCCGATGCCGCGGATGGAGGCAGACAGTACCGAACTGTCGCCCGAAAACGGCGCGCCGCTGTCCAGATTCACGTTCGGCGTGAGGGCCGACAGACGCGAAATGCTGGTAATGCCCTTTGTCCGCAGTTGGGAACTGTTAAACGTACTCACCGCGATGGGCACGTCCTGAACGTTCTGGGTGACTTTCTGCGCCGTGACCACGACCTCTTCCAGCTTGGCCGCGGAGACGGCTGCACTGGCGGTGAGAAAAATGATGGCTAGAGCGAAAGACAGGACAACATCAACACTGTTCTTATTGATACGCATTGTAAATCCCCCTGAATCCTGCACCACTCGAAGCGGTGCGTTGTTATAGCGCTACAAACATATGAGGGTATTCACTTCTAAGAATATCCCCCGTTAAGGCAGAAGCTTAAAGTAAGCCTGACAGATTGTAAACATACCGAACAGTATGGTTCACAACCGGTGCCCATTGGGCACTATCCCACGATTTGTTGCGGATTGGCGACAAAAACCGCCGTCCAACCCCGGGAATTTCCGCGATGCGGGGTGCCAAAACCGCCCCGTCAACCCGGCCGGCGTGCGCTTACTCATTCTCCGCGGCAGGCGGCCGGGGGATCAGTGCCTCCGGAACACCCATCTCCCGGGCGCCGTACAGGGCGAAGCCGGGGCCGCGGGTGAGCCACAGCAACAGCGCGCCGTCATAATCCGGGTAGCGCCGCATCATGGCGCGGGCGATGGTGGCGACGCGCACGCCGGGTCTGGCGATGGATCGGTAGGTCCTGACATATTCGATCATGGCATCGATAAGCTCAGGCCCGCCGGCGGGGCCGTGGCCGGGGAAAACCCTGTCTATGGGGCCGACGTCGCGGGCGACGTGCAATGCATGGATCCAGGAATCGGGATTGTCCACGTCGGCGAAATAGGCATGGCTGTGGGAGAACACCAGATCGCCGGTGATCAGCGCCCGGGCGGACGGGATATAGAAGGCCGTCGCGTGGATCGTCTCCGCCGGCGGCAGATCGATAAAGCGTATCTCGTGTCCCTCCAGGCTGATGCTCCTGCCGGTGAACACCTCGGTCTTTACCGGATGCAGCGGCATGTCATGGGGAACCAGCTCCTGCCAGTGGCGGAGCTTGGACTGGAAGCTGTACTTGATCTCGTCGTGCAGAGGCCTGCGGACCAGGACCCTGGCATCCGGGAATCGCTCCAGCACGGCATTCAGGCCCATGTAATGATCGGGATGGGCGTGGGTGATGAGGACGGTGGTCAGGCGCCGCCCGGACTTCTCTATCATGTCGGCGACTTTCCTGCCTTCGCTGAGCCACCACTGGCCGTCCACCAGTACGGCCTCCTTGTCCCCGAGGATCAGAATGGAATTGGGATACAGTGAAGGTTTGACCCCGGCGTAGACCTGGAACTGCAGCCCTCCGCCGTCCCCGGCATAACTCCCCCATGACCAGACCAGCAATACTGCGGCAATCAGCCAACGGATATATTTCGACATGCTTCCTCTCCTCGGAGGCTGGAACTTATCTCAACATATTCTGTGTGTTACTTGTAACTTATGACTTGTGACTATGTGTCATACGCTCATCACTTCCCGCACCGCCGTCTCTATGGTATCCGGCGAGGGCACGTACAGGGCCTCCAGCACCGGCGAGGCCGGCACCGGCGTGTGCGGCGCCGTGATCTTCTTCGGCGGCGCCTTCAGGGAACCCAGTTCATTCAGCGCCACGGTGCTGAGCACCTCCGAGGCCAGGCTGCACAGGGGATAGGCCTCGTCCACCACCACCAGCCGGCCGGTGTGGGCGACGCTTTCCAGGATCACCTCCGTATCCAGCGGCGAGGTGGTGCGCGGATCGACCACCTCCACGGAGACCTCGCCGGCCAGCTTGTCCGCCACCTTGTTGGCGAAGTTCACCATGCGCCCGAAGGCGACGATGGTGACATCGTCTCCCTCGCGGGTAAGATTGGCCTCGCCGAAGGGAATGGTGTAGGACTCGTCCGGCACCTCGCCCTCGTCGTCGTACATGACCTTGTGCTCCATGAAGATGACCGGGTCGTCGTCGCGTATGGCCTGGATCAACAGGCCCTTGGCGTCATGGGGATTGGACGGCAGCACCACCTTGAGGCCGGGGATATGGGTGAAGATGGGCCACAGGGCCTGGGAATGCTGGGCCGCGGCGCCGAAGCCGGCGCCGGTCATACAGCGCACCACCATGGGCGTGCGCGCGTGGCCGCCGAACATGTAGCGGAACTTGGCCGCCTGGTTGAAGATTTGATCGAAGCACACCCCCAGGAAATCGGCGAACATCATCTCGGCGACGGGCCTTAAGCCGGTCAGGGCCGATCCCGCCGCCGAACCCATGATGGCGCTCTCCGAGATGGGCGTGTCGATGACCCGGGCCGGGCCGTATTTCTGGAACAGCCCCCCGGTAATGCCCATGATACCGCCGCCCGCGCCCGGGTTCTCGGCCGAGCCGCCGTGGCCGCCGACGATGTCCTCGCCGATGAGGATCACGGTGGAGTCCCGTTCCATCTCCAGGTCCAGGGCATGGTTGATGGCCTCGCGAAAGGTTCTTGTAGTCATACTCCTTACCTCGTTAGTAGTTTAAAAACGAACATCCTGTACGTTTTTCTAGTCCCGAGTCCGGCACATGTCCGGACTCGCTCCCGCCAAATCAGCCATACGGCTGATTTGCGATGCGGCCGTCCATGGCCGCAAAGCAGGCTGTTTTCAACAGCCTGCTCAATAGGAAACGTAGACGTCGGTGGTCAGGTCTTCCGGCCGTGGCGGCGCCGCGGCGATGGCGTCCCGCACCGAATCGTCGATCAATTGCAGTACTTCCTTGTCGATGGCGTCCATGTCCGCGGCCTTGAGCCATTTCTTTTTGGTCGCCTGCTCGCGGAATTTTTTCAGGCAATCCTGTTTCTCGCGCAGTTCCTTGATCTCGTCCAGGTTGCGGTAGGTCTGGGGGTCTCCCTCGAAATGCCCGCGCCAGCGCGCCGCCACGCATTCCACGGCGGATGGCCCCTCGCCGGCCCGGGCCCGCTTTATCGCCTCGCCCGCCGCCTCGTACACGGCGAAGTAATCGGTACCGTCCACTTTCACCGCCGGCATGCCGAAGGCGGCGGTACGGCTGGTGAGATCGCCGCTGCCCAGGTGGTAATCGATGCCGGTATGCTCGCCGTAGCCGTTGTTCTCGATGGCGAAGATCACCGGCAGCTTCAGCACCACGGCCATGTTCATGGCCTCGAACACCGTGCCCTGGTTGGTGGCGCCGTCGCCGCCGAAGGCCACGGAAACGTGGCCGTTGCCCAGGGTCTTGGCCGCCAGGGCCGCGCCCACGGCCAGGGGCGCACCGGCGCCGACGATGGCATTGGCGCCGAGCATACCCTTGCTGATATCGGCAATATGCATGGACCCACCCTTGCCCTTGCACAGGCCGTCGCGCTTGCAATACAGCTCCAGCATCATGCCCCGGACGTCGCAGCCCTTGGCGATGCAGTGGCCGTGGCCGCGGTGGGTGGAGGAGATGGCGTCCTGATCGCTGAGGTGCATGCACACGCCGGTGGCAACCGCCTCCTGGCCCATGTACAGGTGGGTGAAACCGGGCACGGTACCCGCCTCGAATTCCTTGGCGATGCGCGTCTCGAATTCGCGTATGGTCTTCATGGTCCAGTACGCCTTCAATAAATCTTCTTTACTGTGCTCCATCGGTAGTCTCCAGTCACACTGCCTTTGATCTAATAATCAGAAGTGATTCGTGAATCTCAGGTTAACTGAGTAATTGTTCCAGACCGTCCACGATTCACCATTCACGATTTACCACTTACTTTTCACTACTTGCCACTCACTGGTTCAACGGCCTATCCATGGCGTCGAGGACCGCCTCGTGCATGGCCTCGGACACCGTGGGGTGCGGGAACACGGTCCGGGCCAGGTCCTCCTCCGTCCCTTCCAGGGTGCGGGCGATACTGAAACCCTGGATCTGCTCGGTCACCTCCGGTCCCACCATGTGGGCGCCCAGGAGTTCACCGGTGGCGGCGTCGAAGACGGTCTTGACCATGCCCTCGGCCTCGTCTATGGCCAGGGCCTTGCCGCTGGCGGCCAGATTGAACCTGCCCACCTTGACGGCGCGGCCGCCGCCCTCCGCCTCCGCCTGGGTCATGCCCACGCTGGCCACCTGGGGCCGGCAGTAGGTGCAGGCCGGTATGGCATCCCGATCCAGGGGATGAACATTGCCCAATCCCGCCAGCGCCTCCACGCAGATCACGCCCTCGTGGCTGGCCTTGTGGGCCAGGCACGGCGGACCGGCCACATCACCGATGGCGTACAGGCCTACCACGTTGGTGCGGCCCCAGGGGTCCGCTTTAATAAAGCCGTTGTTTGTTTCCACCCCCACCTCTTCCAGACCCAGCCCCTCGATATTGCCCTGCACCCCGACGGCCAGTATGGCCCGGTCCACGGCAACGGTCTCATCCACGTCCGGACCCTTGAGCCGGCCTTGCAGGCCGCCGTTCTTAACCGTCAGCGCTTCGACCCGGGTGGCCGTGTGTATGGCCATACCGCGTTTTTCGAAGGCGCGGCGGGCGACGGCGGCGATCTCGGCGTCCTCCGCCGGCAGCATCTGTCCCAGCGCCTCCACCAGGGTTACCTCCACGCCCAGGTCGTTGTACATGCTGGCGAACTCCACGCCGATGGCGCCGGCGCCAATCACCAGCAGCGACCCGGGCAGGGCCTCGGGCACCATGGCCTGGAAATAACTCCACACCCGCTCGCCGTCTATGGCTATGCCCGGCAGTTCCCGCGGCCGGGCGCCCGTGGCCAGGATGATGTGATCCGCCTTGTACACGCCACTCCTGCCTTCAGCATCCACCGCCAGCCGGTGCTTGCCGGTGAGACGGGCGCGGCCGTCGATCACGTCTATACCGTTCTTCTTCATCAGATAGCCCACGCCGGCGGCCAGCTTTTTCGCCGTGGCCCGGGAGTGCCGCACCAGGCCGGCGATATCAAAGCCCGTGTCCCCGGCACTGAAACCGAAACGTTGCATCTCCCGCAGGGTATGGGCGATATCCGCCCCCCGTAACAGGGCCTTGGTGGGGATGCAGCCCCAGTTCAGGCAGATCCCCCCCAGGTGCTTCTCTTCCACCACGGCCGTGTCAAGGCCCAGCTGCGCGGCGCGTATGGCGGCCACGTAGCCGCCGGGGCCGCCCCCCACCACGATGACGTCGTAATCCGCCACGCCGGCCCTAGGCGCTCATCAGGCCGGGATGTTCGATGACCCTTGTCAGGGCCTGCATGAAACGGGCGCCCGTGGCCCCGTCTATGACCCGGTGATCCAGAGACAGGGACAGTGTCAGGATGGTGGCGATGGCGCCCTCGCCCTGATCCACCACCACTCTCTCTTCGCCCTTGCCCACCGCCAGGATGACGCACTGCGGGGGATTGATGATGCCGTCGAACTGCTTGACGCCGAACATGCCCAGGTTGGACAGGGTGAAGCTGCCGCCCTCGAATTCGTGCTGTTTCAGGGTCCCGGCCTTGGCGCGGGTAACCAGGTCGCGCACCTCGTTGGAGATCTGCGCGATGCCCTTGCGGTTGGCCGCGGTCACTATGGGCGTCATCAGCCCCGCCTCCATGGCCACCGCCACGGCGATGTCCGCGTCCTTAAAGCGCCGAATGGTATGGCCGTGCAGCTGCACGTTGCAGTCGGGGACCTGCGTGAGCGCCGTGGCGCAGGCCTTGATCAGCAGGTCGTTGACCGTGATGTCGGCGCCGGGCAGCGCCTGATTGAGCTCCCTGCGCAGATCCAGCAGGGCGTCGATCTCGGCATCGGCGACCAGACGGAAATGGGGGATGGTGGACTTGGACTCCTGCAGGCGCCTGGCGATAGTTTGGCGCATGCCGCTCATGGGGACGTCCTCCACCGCAGGCATGGGAGGAACGCCCGGACCCGCCGCCCAGGCTGCCGCGGCCGGGGCGGACACGCCGCCTTCACGCCGCTGACGCACCGCCTCCACGTCGGCCCTGCTCACCCGGCCATGGCTGCCCGAGGCCCGGCAGTCGTGCAGATTGATGCCCCATTGTCCGGCCAGACGCCGGGCCAGGGGCGTGGCGTGAACGTGGCTGTCGTCTTCCAGGCTGGGGGGGACCCTGACTCCGAGCGGGGCTGCGGAGGTAGCGGCAATGGCACCGCCGGCCTTCGCCACCGCCTGTTCTATGTCCTCGACGGTGACGCGTCCGTGGCGGCCGCTGCCGCTGACGTTGTTCAGGTTGATACCCTGTTCCCCGGCCAGGCGCCGCGCATGGGGCGTGGCCGGGACGCCGGCGTCACTGCCGCCCTGCTTGAGGGAGTCGGGGACGCCGGCGGTGACAGCGGTCGGGGCGGGGGCAGCCTGCGCCGCCGCGGGCTGCGCCGCGGCGGCGGGCTGTCTGGGTTCTTTGGTGCTAACGGCCTGCGGGGTGGCGGTGAAGCCGGCGATGAACCTGTCGATGTCGCCCTCGGGGACGTCGGCGGCGGCGACCACCGCCAACAGCGCGCCCACGGGCAATATCTCGTCCTCCGTCGCCACCTTGCGCCGCAGCGTGCCGGTGACGTGGGACTCCATGACATTGACGATCTTGCTGGATTCGATCTCGGCGACTTCGTCGCCGACGCTTATCTCGTCACCCTCGTTAACCAGCCAGTTGACCAGGGTGCCCTCTTCCATCGCCATGCCCCACTTGGGAATGGTCAGTGCCTTGATTTCACTCATCTACCGCGCCTCCCCCGCTTTGCTTCTGTGCCCCCGGCCGAGCAGAGCCGGCGCGGGGTTCGATTGTTATGTTACCCGATATGGTGTGAGTACCGGAAACGGACGGGTCAGGAACCCACCGCCGATTGCAGCCGGCCGACCAGATCCGCCAGCGCCGATCCCCGGTAGTGCGCGTCGGCCACGCGCCGCAGGGCCAGGCTTTCATCCACGATGCCGTAACCCTCCCTGGTCAGTCTGTTTATTATCTCCCGCGCCGCCGCGACGGCGTCATCGCGGCCCCCCTTGCCGGGGATCAGGTGGATCTGATTCAGCAGGGTGCGCGCGGGCATGGCGAATTCGTTCAGGGACTGGACATGATAATCGGCCGCCACGGTCTTGACGATCCTGTTCATGCCGGCGGCCGCCTCGCCTTCTATGGGTGCCGCCGCCGTCAGACTCACTCCGTCCGCTCCATCCAGCGTACCGGCACCGGCGCTGGCGGGCGCTTCCCCGCCCATGAGGGCGCGGCGTGTCCGCCAGACGATATCATCCCCACGATCCTTGTCCTGAAAGATCACCGCCCCCTCCACGTGATTAAAGATCCCGGTCAGGGTGTCCCAGATCAGATCCACGTTGTCGGGACCGCCGTACAGGGCGGCGAAGACATTCCACTCGCCGAGGCCGATGATGGTCTTCAGGGTGGTCGGGTGCACGGGCCGACCCTGCAGGATGTTATCCAGCCGGTGGTGCAGGGCCGTTTCGAAGGCGCGGCTGGAGACGGCCACGGTATTGGCCAGGGTGCCGTTCAGCTTCAGCGGCCGCAGCGCCTCCAGCATTTGCGTCAGGGCGTCGTCGTCCGGCAGGGTGATCATGAAGGGACGGTACACCGGCGGCCGGGACATCAGCCAAAGTCCGACCTTGGACACCACGGCCAGGGGGGACTGGGTGAACAGGCCGTCCAGATACGGGCCGAAGTTGTACTTGAACAGCTGCCAGGTGTCCGAGTTGGGCACGGCCCCCATACCGGTGCGCAGCAGGTCGCCGTTGCCCAGCACCACCTCCATGCCGCACTGCATGAGCATGTGGTCGCCGTAGGGCGTATAGCCGTAATGGCGGGCGCAGATGCTGCCGGCGATGGAATTGTCCGGGTTCAGATCCGAATCGATCCACAGGGGGATGCCCTTTTTCTGCAGATGCTCATGCAGCTGGCGGTAGCTCACGCCGGGCTCCACCAGGGCGGTGGCGGATCCGGCATTCACTTCCAGGATCCGGTTCATGCGCCGCTGATCGATGATCACGGCCGGCCGCCCCGGTGCCCCCAGGCCGGCCCCGTTGCCGGCGGCGTTGGGCATGGTCCAGAGGGCGTAACCCTGATCGGCGGCGGCGCGCACCACCTTCTGCAATTCCTCCACGCCGCCGGGGAGAACCACCGCCTCGAAGGTGGTGTCATTGTCCGCCACCCCGCCGAACAGATCGTGGTAGGGTTTGGCATCATCGGCATCGGCGTCGATGACGTATTCCTTGCCGGTGACGGCGGCCAGCGTGTCGTAGATCGTCGCCATGGTTCAAAAATAAATAGCCACAGAGATCACAGTGAACTGCAGTAAAAATTAAGAATATTTAGCTGCATTGCCTTAAATCCCACGCTGAATGATTTTGCCTGTAACATTTCTTATTCTGTTCTCCTCTGTGGCTAATCTTTCTTGCCGTTACTGCTCACATACGCGGCGATCCTATCCAGCTGCGGGCCCGTGATCTCCGTGTAGCGGAACGGCGGCATCATCTGGAAGCCGTTGCGGACTACATGTTTGACGTAGTCCGCGGTCAGGTTGTGCCGCTGCAGCAGCACCGCCTGGTCCTTGCCCCGGAGCCGCCCCAGGGCCTGGGTCCCGGCGTGGCCGGGGCCGGCGCCGTGGCAGGGCATGCACCAGTACCGGAACAGTTCCCTGCCGCTTTTTTCCTTTCCCGGCACCCGCATGGACACCGTTTCCCCCGGCCTGGCGGCCCCGGTCTTTTGCGGCGGCGCCGCGCCCTCGTGATCGGAGCAGGCAGCGAGCAGAATCAGGAGCGCCAGGCCGGCGGGACCGCGCATGCTCACGTCCGCCCGCCCCCGGGCCAGATGCCGCTCTTGCCCGGCGCGAGGATGCCGTAGGGATCCAGGGTGTCCTTGATGCGCTGGTTGACCCTGGCCAGGGCGCCGTTATGCCAGTTGTACGTCCCCGCCACCTCGTCCATGAAGTCCAGGTGGGTGCGGTATTCGCCGTAACCCTGTCGGGCCGCCTCGCGGATCAGCCGCGTCACCACTTCGTAGACACGGCGTTTTTCGTCTTCGTCATCGCGGCGGAAGACCGGCACGAACACGTGGTGCATGTCGCGCCAGCCGACGATGTACTCGCCCAGGTAATCCAGGCCGTATTCATGGGCCCGGTCACGCACCAGCCGGTATTGCTGCAGGGCGGTCTTGCCGTTGACCGCCGCCATGGGGGAGAAGCCCACGTGGGCGCCGTTGGGGACCCAGTTGAGGAAACTGAACTCGGTCAGGTTGGGGATGCCCTGCATGAGCTTGGACCGGTACATGAAGGACGGCTCGTTGCCGCGGTCTTTCTCGAAATAAAAGCGCGCCCCCTTGATCTGGCTGAAGGCGTCATGGATCAGCTTCCAGTTGTTGTCCATGATCTTCTCGGGGCCGTACAGGGCACCGTAGAAATTCCATTTGCCTATGCCTAAGTCCGACATCATTTTGCGGCGCGCGCTCTCCGGCAGCGGCCCCTTGCCGGTGTAATACTGGGCCCGGCTCACCTTGATGGCCGCCTCCAGGTTCAGCTCCACGGTGACCGCCGCGTTGGGGATGACCATGGCCAGCTTCAGCGGCTGCAGCAGCTCGGTGAAGGGCTCTATGTCCTCCTCCTCGGGCAGGGTGATCATGTAGGGACGGTAGCCCGGCGGCTCCGGCATGAGCTGTATACCCAGCCGGGTGACGACGCCGAAGTTGGACATGGTAAACATGCCGTCCACCCAGGGACCGCGGCCATAGCGGTAGTTATGGGCCGTCTTGCTGCCGGGCTGGCTGCCCATGGCGGTGTCCACCACGGTGCCGTCGGCCAGCACCACCTGCATGCCGCACTGGGACAGGAAATGCTCGCCGTAGGGGGTGTATCCCACGCCCCGGTCCAGCAGGTTGCCCATCACGCCGCCCCAGCCCGGGGCGGCACAGTCTATCCACAGCTTGCTGCCCCGCCTCTGCAGCTCGTTGTACAGGTCGAAATAATTGACCCCGGGCTCCACCACGGCGTAGGCGTGCTTCTCGTTCACCTCCAGGATGCGCTTCATTCGCTTCAGATCGAGGACGATGGTGCCGGGTTTCTGCGGGGCGGCCGTGCCGTAGGCGAGGTTGCGGCCGGTGGAAACGGCCCACACGGGGATGCGGTGCTTGCGGGCTACGGCCAGGATCTTCTGGATCTCCTCCACCCCGTCTGGCGCCACCGCCGCGGAGGGGGCGTGCAGCGCGGGGTCGCGCATGGCGAAGTAATCGTAATAGGCGTGCAGGTGGGTCTTGTCGGCGAAGACCCACTGGGGTCCGACGATGTCCTTGAGCTCCCCCACCGCCTCGGCGAAGACAGCCGGTGTGATCCCCTGGGGCAGGACGTTGTTCATGCCGTTCTTTCCCGGGCGAAGGCCCAGGACAGCAGGAAGCCCCGGGAGTCCGCCGGCCGCCGTCCCGGCGTGGTAATGAAGGCGTCGTCCTCCGGACCCCGGGACTGCAGCCAATGGGGAACGGTCTCCGCCAGGAACCGGGACCAGGGCCGCTGATCGGCGGCGAGGCCGGCGGTCAGTTCCTCCAGCAGGGGACTATCGGCCTGGAAGCTGTGCCGGATGACATCTTCCTCATAGTGGTGCTGGCCCTGATAGATCATCCGGAAGCCGCTTTCGTACAGGCTCTGGCGGAGCAGGATGAAATCCGAATTCTGGGTCAGCCCCAGCAGGTAATCGACGGCGTGCCGGTTCAGGTCCGCCGCCACGCCCTGCAGGTAGGCGCCCTCGTCAACACCGACGCGCACGGCCGGCGTGGCCAGGCCACGGTGAAACCGCCGGCCGTCGCTGCAGGAGAGATCGGAAATGACCCGGATGCGGGCGGCGTCCGTTGGAATTGCAGCACGAACCCCCCGGCCCGCAGGCAGGGTCAGGACCAGGGCAGTGGATTGCAGGAATATCCGTCGTGTCAGCATGGGGTCACCTGAAACCGCGATAATGCGTGAACGGCGCCGGAGCGGCCCCGTTCCCATCCGTCAAGCCGGGTGATTGAGCCCTCGACGACCCCATACCCTTCTTGAAACCATAAGGAGAACATGAATAAATGGCAATATTCAACGTTTGTTTGCTTTGCGCCGCCGGGCGCGTCCATCATACCGCCGGCCGATAACCATAATACCAACAGCATCCGCAAAGGAGAAAACCGATGCCGAGAATCGTCAGATTTCACGAGACGGGCGGACCCGAAGTCCTGAAACTGGAAGAGGTGCCGCTGCAGGAGCCCGGGCCCGACGAGGTCAGGATCAAAGTCGAGGCCCTGGGCCTGAACCGGGCGGAGGTCATGTTCCACTACGGCCATTACGTCCCCGTACAGTCCTTCCCATCCCGCATCGGATATGAAGCCGCCGGAGTAGTGGACGCGGTGGGAAACAACGTCAAGGGGGTCAAGGCGGGAGACCGGGTCAGTACCATCCCCGCCTTCGACATCGGCGTCCACGGCGTCTACGGCGAGAGCGCCACGGTGCCGGCCCACGCCGTCGCCGCCTATCCCGACAGCCTCGATGCCACCCAAGGGGCGGCCATCTGGATGCAGTACCTCACCGCCTGGGGCGGGCTGGTGCGCATAGCCGACATCAAGGCCGGCGCTGCCGTTATCATCACCGCCGCCAGCAGCAGCGTGGGCATCGCCGCCATCCAGATCTGCAACGCCCTGGGCGCCATTCCTATCGCCACCACCCGCACCTCGGCCAAGAAACAGAGCCTGCTGGACCTGGGCGCCCGGCACGTTATTGCCACGGAGGAAGAGGACCTGGCGGAGAAGGTCATGGCAATCACGGACGGCAATGGCGCCGCCCTGGCCTTCGACCCCATTGCCGGCCCCATGCTGGAGAAACTGGCCGGCGCCGTGAGGCCGGGGGGCATGATCATCGTCTACGGCGCCCTGCACCCGGAACCGACCATCCTGCCCATACTGCCGCTGGCCATGAAGGGCATCACGGTGCGCCCCTACGTCCTGTTCCAGTTCACCACCGACCCGAAAGCCCTCGAGGCCGGCAAAGAATTCGTCTATAAGGGTCTGGAATCGGGCAAACTGAAGCCGGTCATCGACCGCGTCTTCACCCTGGACCAGATCGTGGATGCCCACCGCCACATGGAATCCAACACCCAACTGGGTAAGATAGTCGTCAAGGTCTGATCGGCCGCATGACCCGCGGCGGCGCGTAACCGTTATAATGGGCGTCGGTCCGGCCGCAGTGAACAACGCAATAAGGAGAACAGAATGACCTTTGCCATCGACGTGCACATCCACGCCGACGCCGACAGCCGCGTCATCAGCGGCCGGGCCCTGGAATTCCGCGACGCCGCCGTCAAGTATTTCGGCGCCAAGCTGGAAGAACAGAGCATCGACCAGACCGCCGACATGTACCGTGAACTGGACATGATGGCCGTGCTGTTCGCCCTGGATTCCTCCTCCGGGGTGGGCACCCCGCCCATCACCAACGATTTCGTGGCCGAAGCGGTGAAGAACAATCCCGATGTCTTCGTCGGCTTCGCCAGTGTCGATCCCTGGCGCGGCAAAGTCGCCGTGGACGAAGTGAAGCGGGCGGTGGAGGAACTGGGCCTTAGGGGATTCAAGTTTCATCCGGCTACCCAGGCCTTCTATCCCAATGACAAGCGCTTCTATCCCATTTACGAGGCCATCGCCCGCTACGACAAACTCCCCATGCTGTTTCACACCGGCACCACCGGCATCGGCGCGGGCATGCCCGGCGGCGGCGGCATCAAGCTGGACTCCTCCCGACCCATTCCCTACATGGACGACGTGGCGGCGGATTTCCCCGACACCCCCATGATCCTGGCGCACCCGTCCTGGCCGTGGGCGGACGATGCCCTGGCCATGGCCGTGCACAAGACCAATGTGTACATAGACCTGTCCGGCTGGTCGCCCAAGTATTTCCCGGAGTCTGTGATCCGCTACGCCAATTCCATGCTCCAGGACAAGGTCCTGTTCGGTTCCGATTACCCATTGATCACGCCGCAGCGCTGGCTGCGGGATTTCGAGAAGGCCCCGTTCAAGGACGAGGTCAGGCCCAAGATCCTGTTCGAGAATGCCAACCGCCTGCTGGGTCTGAACCTGACCCGGACGGAAGCACCCAAAACCTGAATCACTCCAGGGCGGCACCAAGCGGAGTCAATACCATGAACGCGAAAAAGAAAAAGTCCTTCCCCCTCCCCTCCGAGATCGAGGATATCCCCGGCACCGAGGGCTGGCAGGA
>JARRRO010000006.1:0-17595 GCA_037380645.1 Gammaproteobacteria bacterium
CAGGGCCTTGGTCGTCGAGAACAGGCTGAAAACCGAGTCTTTTGCCAGGGAGCGCTTCTGCTCTGCATCGGCATAGCCGATGGTTTCGTGTAAACCAGCCTCCCCGTGCCTGGCGACAACGATAGCCGCGCCATAATAACGCTGCTTCGCAACATCGTCTTCAATTACTGATTTCAGGTAAGCCAGACGCTCGTTGGACAAGCCGCTTATTTCTTCATTTTTCGTTTTGTCGGTCATGCCTTCATACCCTCCGGTAGTAGCGTTTTGACGTAATCTGTCTTCAGCTTGCTGGCTCCGGCGACACTGCTACCTTCTGCAAGTCGCTGTTTTAAATAGTAATGGCAAATGTAATATGAATGCACCACCTGTCAGGTAGTGCAACAGGGATTAGAATATTATGCCGGCTGAACATTCCGGATTAACGGTCTGAAGCCGTCTGTGGACGTTCAGCTATGTAAAAAATACCTTCCCAATACCACTTCACGGTATTCTCTGACAGTATCAGTGGTTTGGCAAATCATCCGCCGTCAGTTCAAGGATGTCCGGTTCGTGACGATTGAAATCCAAAAGGTCAGCCGGGATCCTTCGATGACCTTGGACAGTTCCTTTCAGGGTAAACTGGTATCGTTATTTAATTTTTTTACTAATTTTTTTATTGTATCACCCACCCATTGGGGTTGAAATAATATATTCTTTATTAAAATCATCAAGATACGGTTGACAGTATCTGACAGGACAACACATCCGGTTTCCCTTTACCTGAACTAACGGAGGAAATATCCATGGCGAATCAGACACGTCAAGAATTGGCCGAGGCCGGCCTCAAGGTCCGGCGAGAAGTGCTGGGCGAGGAATATGTCAACAAGGCAATCAAGAACACCACCGATTTCAACCGGGCCCTGCAGGAGCTGGTCAACGAATACTGCTGGGGCGCGGTCTGGGGCCGCGAGGGCCTGACCCGCAAGGAGCGCAGCCTCATCAACCTGGGTATGCTCACGGCGCTGGGACGCCAGCACGAGGTGGCCATACACGTCCGCGGCGCCCTGAACAACGGCGTGACCGAGCAGCAGATCTCCGAGGTGCTGCTGCAGGCGGCCATCTACTGCGGTGTCCCGGCCGCCATCGACAGCTTCCGCACGGCGGCGCAGACCATCGCCGAACATGATAAATAACCTCACTCCGCCCCTGGACATCGGCTTTATCGGCCTGGGCAACATGGGCGCGCCCATGGCCCATCATCGGGCCGGCGCCGGCTACCGCCTGCATGTCCTGGATGCCGACCCCGCGGCGGTGGAGCGCTTCGCCGGAAACCACCCCTGCGAGCAGCCCGCCAGCCCGGCGGCCCTGGGCCGTCAATGCCGGGCGGTCATCACCATGCTCCCCAACGGCGACATCGTGCGCGAGGTGCTGCTGGGCGAGAACGGTGCGGCGGAGGGGTTGACCGCCGGTTCCATCGTCATCGACATGAGTTCCTCCTCTCCGCTGGGGACGCGTCGGCTGGCTACGGCGCTGGCGGAACGCGGGATCACCCTGGTGGACGCCCCCGTCTCCGGCGGTGTGGTCCGTGCGGAACAGGGAAGTCTTGCCATCATGGCCGGCGGCGATGCGGAGATAATAGAGCGCTGCCGCCCCCTGCTGGAGACCATGGGCAAGGTGTTTCATGCTGGAGATGTGGCCAGCGGCCACGCCATGAAGTCCCTGAATAATTTCCTCTCCGCGGCCACGCTGGCCGTTACCGCGGAAGCGGTGCTGGCCGGGACGCGCTTCGGTCTGGATCCGGCCCGCATGGTGGACATCGTCAACGCATCCACCGGCCGCAGCAACAGCTCCGAGCACAAATACCCCACCTTCGTGCTGAACCGGCGCTTCGATTCGGGCTTCGCCCTGGGGCTGATGGCCAAGGACCTCAGAATGGCTGCGGAACTGGCCGAGGCCGGCGGCACGGCCCATGACCTCATCGACAGGATCTCGGACCTGTGGTCCCGGGCCGTGGCCGAACTCGGTTTCTCCGCCGACAACACGGAGATCGTGAAATACCTGGAATCGGGGGAGGATGCCGGTGACTGAACCGCAGCCCTTCGAGGTCTACGCCATACGCTACGCCACGGTGGCGCGCACCATGGGCGAGAACTTCATCGGCGCCGCCGATCCCCACGAGGCCGCCACGGACATGGATTATTACGTGTGGCTGGCGCGTAATTCAGACCAAACCTGGGTCATCGACACCGGCTTCAATGCTGACGCCGCGAAGCGACGCAAACGCACCTTCCTCCGATCACCGGTGGAAGGACTGAAGAAACTCGGCGTCGAAGCGGCGGATGCGGAGAACGTCATCGTTACCCATTTGCATTACGATCACATCGGCAACTTCGATCTTTTCCCCAAGGCGCGCTTTCACCTGCAGGACGCGGAGATGATGTACGCCACGGGGCGGCACATGGCATCACGTTTTTTCTCCGCCGCCTACGAGGCGGACGAGGTGGCGGAGATGGTCAGGAATGTTTATGCCGGACGCGTGGTCTTTCACGATGGCGACGTGGAACTGGCGCCCGGGCTGTCCTTGCATCTCGTCGGTGGCCACACCATGGGCCTGCAGACAGTGCGTCTGTGGACGCGGGTGGGCTGGCTGGTCCTGGCCTCGGACGCCAGCCATTACTACGACAACATGAACAAGGGTGCCCCCTTCCCTATCGTCTACGACGTTGGTGAGATGGTGGAAGGCTGGGCGCGCCTGCGGGAACTGGTGGACGACGAACGCCACATCATCCCCGGCCATGATCCGGCGGTCATGCAGCGATACCCCGCTGCCGACCCGTCACTGGAAGGCATTGCCGTGCGCCTTGATGCCGAACCGGCTGTGAGTGAGGCGTGAGGTGCGAGGAGGGAAAAGCTTCGCGTGGTGATCATTTAGCCGTTCGGGAAGAACGAAATCGTACGAACCTCGAAACTTTCCCGCGACGGCGCATCGGATTCTGTTGCCGGGTCATCGATAGCGGTATGGCCGGTCCACTGTATACGGCCGTGGTCAGAATCGAATAACTTGAATACCAGCACTTCATCTGGCTGCATCAGGGGGGCATAGAACCAGCGGTGTTGTGGATTGTAACTCAAATTGTAGCCGAATAACGACGGCCTAACCGGGTCCATCAGGCCGCCGCGCACCTCGCTGTCATTGAGATCGCTTTCCACCACGGTAGAGGCATCACAGAGAGCAAGCGGCGTCCTGTGTATCGGTGTTATCGGACGCCAGAGGTTCATTAAGACGTAACGTCCCTGTAGCCATCTTGCGGCCTCCTCCCTGCCGAGAACATTTCCTGCGAAGTCGCGCACGCTCCTGTCGCCGTAATCAATGTGGGCCCCGTAAGCAGGCAACTGTCCGTCGGTGCTGCCGGTGGCGTCCGTGCGGGCCACCTCCCCGAACACAATGACCTTCTCGGCACCGTTAAGCCGCTTAACGAGTTCAATAACTTCGGGGAAATAAACGCGATGAACTTCATCCGCATCATAAAAATTCTTGACTGCCGTCGGTTGACGGACAAGCACGAAACCGTTTTTCTCAAGTGACAAGGCATCAGCATAGGGACGCATGCTTTCCACGGACATAACATGCTCGTCCGCCGGCCAGTAGGATTTTTCCCGGGAAGTCGGGTAAAACACCGCTTTCTCGCCGGCGACAACGTACTTGATCCGCGCTTTTACCATGTCAGGTGATGAAGTTTCGCTATCCGGATTTTGCAATTTAATCTTCCCGTCCGCCTGGATTAGAATATACCATTATACACATACCTCTCACTCCTTATTTCTGAAATTCTAAGATGTACAAATACATACTCTGGGACAACGACGGCGTGCTGGTGGACACCGAGGTCATGTACTACCGGGCCACACGGCGCATGTTCGAGGAGCTCTCCCTGGAGCTGGACGAAGCCACTTACCACCAATACATGGTGCTGGGGGAGCGTTGCTGGGAGATCGCCCATCGGGCAGGGATGTCGGAGGAAGACATTAACGCGGCCATCGAGATACGCGACGGCTACTACCGGGAACTGCTGGAAAACGAGGACATCGAGATCCCTGGAGTCAGGCAGGTGCTGGAGGAATTATCCACCGATCACGACATGGCCATCGTCACCACGGCCAACCGGGATTACTTCGGCTGGATCCACGAAGGCAGGAACCTGGTGGATTACATGGAGTTCGTCCTGACCTTCGAGGACTACCCCCGGCCCAAACCGGCCCCGGACCCCTACCTGCACGCCCTCGAGAGGTTCAACGCCGCCCCGCACGAGACCGTGGTCATCGAGGACACGGAACGCGGCCTGCGCTCGGCTGCGGCCGCCGGCATAGACTGCATCATTGTGGAGAGCGATTTCATCCGGGGCCATGATTTCTCCATGGCAAGGCATATAATAGGATCACTGGCGGAACTGCCGCCCATACTCCGGCAATAACAGCGGCAGGCCGGCATGATAATCATTCATCACGAACGGCCCGGATGACCATGACCATACCCCTGTGGATGCTGCTGGGTTTCGCACTCTGGACGCTGTTCCTGCTGTTTACCACCATTGGCGTCTACCGCTGGACCAGGATACTGACCGGACGCGTGCCGATCCGGGAGTTTCGCGCGGACAAGGTCGAGGGGAAGGACTGGTACAAGCGCGCCATGCGCGCCCACGCCAACTGCGTCGAAAACCTGCCGGTCTTCGGCGCCATCGTTTTTCTCCTTTATGTAACCGGCACCGGCAGTGCCCTGGTGGACGGGCTGTGCATCACGGTCATGGCGGCCAGGGTGATCCAGTCCTCGATCCACGTGTCGGTACCGCAGACCAATACGGCCGTGTCTGTCCGGTTTACATTTTTTGTCATACAGATAATCTGTGTTATGTGGTTATCGCTGATCATAATAACCGCCAATTTAAGGTGACCGCGATGCTTGACTGGCTATGGTTCCTCCTCGCTGCCGTCTTCGAAATCTCGGGCTGCTACGCCTTCTGGTACTGGCTGCGCCTGGAGCATTCGGTGCTGTGGGTGATCCCGGGCTTGATCAGTCTGGTCCTGTTCGCCCTGGCCCTCACCCGCGTCGATACCGCCCTCGCAGGCCGCGCCTTTGCCGCCTATGGCGGCGTTTACATCGTGGCCTCGCTGGCGTGGCTGAGTGTGGTGGAAAGAAGCGCGCCGCTGCTCAGCGATTACCTCGGCGTGCTGCTCTGTCTGACCGGTGCCGCCGTCCTGCTGTTCGGGCCGAGGCTGGCGGGCGGTTGAATAAACTTGTTATGTCACAGGGGGTCCAACGACCATGACTGACACACCAATACTGCACAAGCGCGACATCGACGGAATGGAGGAGCTCGAGCGCATTCACCCCTTCAACGATAAGGCTGTCATCTACATGAAGTCCCTGGGAAACGTCTCGGGACTGACCTCCCTGGGCGCGCACCTGGTCCGCATCGCCCCCGGCGACGAGACCACGGCCTGTCACAACCACGAGCTCTCCGATGAATTCGTCTACATCCTCTCGGGCGCGGCAACCCTGACCCTGGGGGAAGAAGAACATGAGCTGGGGACCGGCGACTTTGCCGGCTTTCCCGCCAACGGTCCGCCCCACCTCATGAAAAACACCGGCAACGAGGATCTCGTCTACATCATGGCCGGCGGTAGACCCCGCGTCGACATCGTCAACTACCCGCACGCCGGCATGAAGATGTACAAAGTGGGCGAGCGGCTGGATATAGTGGAAACCCAAGACGTTAAAGTAGTAATCCGTGGTGAACAAGGGTCGGAAAAATGAAAAACATCCTGTTTGTCTGCATCGAGAACGCCTGCCGCAGCCAGATGGCCGAGGCCTTCGCCAACATGCACGGCCACGAGGTTCTCAAGGCCTGCAGCGCCGGGTCACAGCCGTCCGGGGCGGTCAGCGACAAGGCCGTCCGCGCCATGCGCGAGATCGGCTACGACTTGTCCACCCACACCTCCAAGTCGGTGGATGAGATTCCGGATATGGAATACGACATAGTGATCACCATGGGCTGCGGTGACGCCTGCCCGAGTGTCAGGGCAAAACAGCGGCGTGAATGGAGCATCCCTGACCCCCGGGACATGGATATGGAAGAATTCAATGCCGTCAGGGACGAGATTGAACGGCAGGTGCTGTTCCTCGTCGCCGAATTAAAACAGTGATTAGTAAGTAGTGAATAGTGAATGGTAAAAAACCGGCCCGATAGACCGAAGTGGCGAAATAAACGATTCACCCTTGATCAGTTCTGCGCAGCGAACTTCCCCACCCTGCGATTCCTGTATTTGTCTTTACTTGTTATTTGTAACTTGTGACCGCCCTTGGGACCGGTCTTCCAGCCAGACCCAGCACAGCACCGCGGCGACGGCCGTGGACGCGGCGGCCATGAGAAAAGTGGGGCCCGCGCCCAGCGGTTTCCACATGGCGCCGCTGATGACGCTGCCCAAGGCGATCCCGAGGCCGAAGCTGACGCTGCTGTACAGGGCCTGGCCCCGCCCCTGCAGGCGCCCCGGGAAATGATGGTGGATCATCTGGATGGCGGCGCCGTGGAAGACGGCGAAGGTGGCCGCGTGCAGCAGCTGCGCGAGGATGAGCAGGGGCAGGTTGTTCACGAACTCCGCGGTCAGTGACCAGCGCAGCGAAGCCAGCATCAGGCTCCAGATAATGAGGTTGCGCTGGCCCACCAGCAGGATCAGCCGGCGCATGCCCAGAAAGGCGATCACCTCGGCGATGACGCCCAGGCTCCAGAGGGCGCTGCTCACTGTGCTGGCGTAACCGTTCTGCTTGAGATAGAGGGTGTAAAACGCGTAATACGGGGCGTGGCTGAACTGCATCACGAAGCAGGCGAGCAGCAGGATGATGACCGTGCGCTGCCTCAATACCGAGGGCAGCGGGGCATGCTCGATGTGGACGTGGCCGGCGGCCCGATCGGGAATGGTCAGGCTGTTCAGCAGGCACAGGGACATGACCAGGAGGATCAACCAGGGCAGCTGGGAGACGGGATGCATTTCCAGATAGAAGCCCATGAAGGAGACGGTCAGGATGAAACCCAGCGATCCCCACAGGCGTATGCGCGTGTAGGCGTAGGTGCTCTCCCCCAGGTGTGTCAAAGTGATGGCCTCGAACTGCGGCAGGGAGGCGGTCCAGAAGAAGCCGAACAACGCCGCCAGCAACAGCAGCCAGATCAGCGAGGTAACCACACCCAGAAAGACGAACAGCACGCAGGAGACGGCCAGGCAGGCGCGGATGATGGGCATGCGCCGGCCCTGACGGTCCGCCAGCCAGCCCCAGACATTGGGGGCGATGATGCGCATGGCCGAGGAAATGCCGAAGAAGAGACCGATGTCCTGGGGAGTGAGACCGAGAGAATTCAGATACAGCGGCCAGTACGGCATGTACAGGCCGACCACCCCGAAATAGAAAAGATAGAAACCGGAAAGGCGCCAGTAAGGGAGACGTGGCTCGTGATCAGTCATTCGGCTCTCGTTATTAGCACGAGACACATGGCCCTCCGTGGCAACGGATGGTTTTAGTTATTGTCGCCGGTGGAAGCCGGGATAACCGGTGGTCCGGATGATACGTCGGGATTCTGGGCCCGGTGGCGCAGGGCGTGATCCATGAGTACCAGGGCCAGCATGGCCTCGGCGATGGGGGTGGCACGGATGCCCACGCAGGGATCGTGGCGGCCGGTGGTGCTCACCTCCGCGTCCGCGCCGGTGACGTCGACGGTGCGGCCGGGGATGCGGATGCTGGACGTGGGCTTGAGGGCGATGCTCACCAGGAGATCCTGACCGGTGGAGATGCCGCCCAGGGTCCCGCCGGCGTGGTTGCTGAGAAACCCTTTGGAAGTAATTTCGTCCCGGTGTTCCGTACCCTTCTGTTCCACTGCCGCAAAGCCGGCCCCGATCTCCACGCCCTTGACGGCGTTGATGCTCATCATGGCCTTGGCGATGTCGGCGTCCAGGCGATCAAAGACAGGCTCCCCCAGCCCGACGGGAATCTTTTCCGCCACCACGTTGACGCGCGCCCCCACGGAATCGCCCTCCTTACGCAGGGCGTCCATGTACTCCTCCAGTTCCTGCACCCTGGCCGCGTCCGGGCAGAAAAACGGATTGGCGTCCACCGCCGCCCAGTCCTTGAAGTCTATGTTGAGGGGACCCAGCTGCGCCAGGTAGCCGCGGATTAGCGTCTGGTAGCGTTCCCGCAGGTACTTCCTGGCGATGGCCCCGGCCGCGACGCGCATGCTGGTCTCGCGGGCGGAGGCGCGGCCGCCGCCGCGGTAGTCGCGGGTCCCGTATTTCTGCTGGTAGGTATAATCGGCGTGGCCGGGCCGGAACAGATCCTTGATCTTCGAGTAATCCCGGGAGCGCTGGTCCTCGTTGTCGATGACCAGGCCGATGGGTGTGCCCGTGGTCCTGCCCTCGAACACGCCGGAGACGATGCGCACGCTGTCCGACTCCCGGCGCTGTGTCACGTGCCGGGACTGACCCGGCTTGCGCCGGTCCAGGTCAACCTGGAGGTCCGCCTCGGACAGTTCCATGTCCGGCGGGCAGCCGTCCACGATGCACAGGTATCCCGCCCCGTGGCTTTCGCCGCAGGTGGTGACGGTAAACAGTTTTCCAAGGGTATTGCCCGACATGGGTGCGTATTCTAGCCGACTGCGGCGCAAACGTCCCGGCGGAATTGACCGCGCGCCCGCGCGCCGGCAATCAACGGGCGCCGTCCCCGCCCTTCTCTTTTTTGTAGACGTTGATGAAGCCGTTGCGGTTGGGCATCTTGATTCGGGGCAGGGTTTTCGCGTTCAGCTTATCATCCCGCCCGATGATGCCGTTCAGGTACAGCAGATAGGCGGTCACGGCATAGACCTCATCGTCGCTCAGGGACTGGGGGGCGGTCATGGGCATGCTGCGCCGGATGAAGTCAAACAGGGTGGTGGCGTAGGGCCAGAAGTTGCCGATGGTTTTCTCCGGGTAGTCCGAGGTCAGGCCCATGTGCGCCCCGGCCAGTTGATCGCCGCTGTCCCCCAGGCCGTCCTTGCCGTGGCAGCTCAGGCACTGTTTTACGTAGACGCCCTCGCCCTCTCGCGCCGTGCCCTCTCCCGCCGGCAGGCCCGTCCCGTCGGGGGCCACTTCCCGGTCCCAGCGTGAAATCTCGGCGGGCGTCGCCGGCCGTCCCAGCCCCGGTCCCGCCGGGATATCCGCGGCACCGGCATGACAGAGGCCGGGGACGCTAGTCCCAGCCAGTATCAATATCGACGTGATCGCCGGACGGTTCATTGCGGTTCTCGTAGACGTGGGATACCGTGCCGTCGCTGTCCACCTTCCAGGTTACGACGGCGTTGTAATGATAAAAGCCGTTGCGGCCGCGTTTAGCGATCAGCTCCGACCGCGACGGCTGCACATAGCCGGTTTCGTCCACGGCGCGGCTCTGTAACAGCGCCGGGCTGCCGTTCCAGCGCCAGGGGATGCGGAAGCGCGTCAGCGCCTTGGACAGCACCGGCTCCTGCAGCGCCGCCGCGGCCCAGCTCTTGCCGCCGTCGGTAGTGACCTGGACTTCGCGGATGCGGCCGCGCCCGCTCCAGGCCAGGCCGGTGATCTGGTAGAGGCCGGGGCCGGACTTGAGGACCATGCCCGTGGACGGCGACGTGATCAGGGACTTGGCTTCCATGATGAAGGAGAATTGCCGGGCCTTGCCCGAGGGCAGCAAGTCGGTGTAGCGGGCAGTCTCGTCGCGGGACATGATGGGCCCCTCCCTCAGCTCCAGCCGCCGCAGCCACTTCACGTTGGTCACCCCTTCCCAGCCCGGCAGCACCAGGCGCAGGGGATAGCCGTTCTCGGGACGCAGGCGCTCGCCGTTCTGGTACAGGGCGAGCACGGCGTCATCCATGGCTTTCTCCAGCGGGATGCTGACGTCCAGGGCAAAGGCGTCGGCGCCCTCCGCCACCACCCACGCGGCCTTTTTGTCAACGCCCGCCTCATCCAGCAGGACCGCCAGGGGGATGCCGGTCCACTCCGTGTTGGATACCAGGCCGTGCACGTAACCGGCCGGGAAGCGCGACGGTATGCGGTTCCAGCCTGTTGCGCTGTTGCCGCTGCACTCGATGAAACACTGACGCGAGCGCAGCGGGTAGCGCAGCAGATCGTCCACGGTGAAAAACAGCGGCTTCTTCACCAAGCCATGGACGAGAAGCCTGTGCTCCTCCGGCACGATCTGCGGCACGCCGTTGTGGTGGCGTTCGTAATGCAGGCCGTTCGGGGTGATGGTTCCTTCCATGAGGTGCAATGGGGTGAAGGAGACACCGCTGTTGCGCATGACCCGGTTGGGGGCGGGGAAACGGACCACGTCGTTCTCGAAAGGCGAAGGGCTGCCGTAGGGGGTGAAGCCCGCGCCCGGCGTGAGCATCCACGGCGGGCGCGCCGGATCGAATTTTTCCCTCGTCCTGTCCGCAGCGGCGGCGACCGCCGGCACGGCAATCACGCCGAAGCGCAGGCCGTTTTTCAGCAGGGTGCGCCGGTCCAGCAGCCCGTTGCCGGCGGCAATGTCGGTGCCTGTTTTATCCTTCTTGCCCATGGGAAGACGCAGTATTCACCTCCTACTACTATAGACCTGCCGCCTGTGTATTGGTATTAACCTCTTTTTATCTTCAACCCGGCGTGTAACGTAAGCAAAAAAACATTGATCTCGCCAAGACGCAAAGACGCCAAGGAAAAATTCAATTTGTTAAATCTTTGCGTCTTGGCGCCTTGGCGAGATTTTCGTAGAGTGTTTTAAATCGCGGATTTCTGCAAGGCCAACCGGCAGGTCGAGGTCGGTTCCGGCGCCCTCAACCGAGCTTCTCCATCTCCACCATCATTTCGGCCGTGTGTTTGGCCGGCAGTGCCGAACCGAGCGCCAGTGCGATGACAATCAGACTCCACACGGCGGTGGCGATTACGCCGCTCCAGAAACCGAGCACGCCGAAGCCGCCGCCGACGTCGCTGAGCGCGCACAGCACCCACATGCCGCCGAACCAGGCGCCGAGCCAGGCGATGTTGCCCCAGCCAAAGTCCACGACCGGTTTCTTCACGGCAAAATGATAATACAGCGCATAGAGGACGAAGCCGCCGGCAACCAGGAGGAACAGGAAAGTATTGGTCCTGTAACCCGTCCAGTAAATAATCCAGTTACTGCAGATAAAAGCAAAAGGCGCGATGATCCCGGCGCCCTTGAGCCGGAACGGCCGGTGCAGCTCCGGCTGATTGCGCCGCAGTACGAGCAGGACGATCGGGCCGAGACCATAGGTCAGTACCGTAATCGACGTGATGTACTCGACCATGAGCTGCCAGGCCGGGAACGGCAGAAGGAACAGAATCCCGACGACCCACATGATGAGGACTGCGAGCCATGGCACTCTGAAACGGCTCAGCGCCGTCAGCCAGCGCGGGCCTGCGTTCATCTCGCCCACCGCGTACAGGATCCGCGAGCCGCCGGTCAGGAACATCAGCCCTGTCCCGCCGGGCGAGATATAGGCGTCGATATAAAGGATCGTGGCCAGCCAGCCCATGCCGAGCATTGCGGCTAGACCCGCGAAGGGTCCCGCCTCACCGGTGAAACTCAGATTGGCCCAGCCGTTGGCGAGGTCCTCGGGGCGCAGGGCCATCAGGAACCCGACCTGCAGCAGCACGTAGATAATCGCGGAGATCGCCACCGATCCGATCACGGCCATCGGGATGTGACGTCCCGGATCGGAGCTCTCCCCGCCGAGATCAATAGCCGTGCGAAAACCCAGGAAACTGAATACGATGCCGGCGCCCGGCAGGGCAGTGAAGATGCCGGAGAAATCATAGCTGCCGGGGTCCGTCGACCAGACGTCCCAATGCGTGCTGGCCGAGATCAAGGCGAAGGCGGCCACGACCGGCACGGCGACCTTCCACCAGGTGACCGAGTTATTGACGTGCAGCAGCAGGCGCACGGCCATCAGATTCAACAGCGCGAACAGGCCCAGCAGCAGGGAACACACCACGAAGCCCGTCACTGTCAAAAGACCGTTGGTGTGCGGCTGGAGGAAGTAGGGAAGGTAATTGTTGGCGTAGGTGACGACGGCCTCAGCCTCGACGGCCGGAACCGGCACGTAGGCCAGGAACAGCATCCAGCCCCAGATGCGCCCCAGACCTTCGCCGTGACTGGCGTGGCTCATATGCACCAGGGCGCCGCTGCGCGGAAACAGCGCCGCCAGTTCGGCGAAACACAGCGCCACCATCAGAATGATCACGGCGCCGGCGACCCAGCTCCAGACACTTAACGGGCCCGCGATTTTCGAAGCGTGATAGGCGCCGAACAGCCACCCGGAACCGATCATGCTCGTCGTGCTGGCAAACAGCAGACCCAGCACGCGCGCATCGCGTCGCAATCTGCCCGAACCTCCGTGCCCTGCAGAATCACCCATGCTTCACCCCCTGTTTTCGTAATGACGTCGGTCACACACCCCGTATGAGGACATGGCGACGGTTTACGCTTAATCCGGACATAGTACCTGCCGCGCATGCCGGTGAGAAGAGCCGGCCCGGTCCGGGCACAAGCAATTTGCCCGCCAACTATCTTATGACCCACCCTGCCTTCTCGTTATTTTAAGCCACAGAGATCACAGAGTTGAAAGAATGTCCGTCATGCCGGAAGTTTGCGAAGCAAACTATCCGGCATCCAGTTGTTAACAAAAGACATGGATACCGGTTACGCGCTGTCGCGCGTTCCGGTATGACGCCATATCGACGAACTGCGCGCCACGGGCAGGGTGATCTCCGGCGTCAGTATGGCCTCGGTTACACTCCAGGGCCCGCCGTAACCCACCACCACGGCCACGTACTGCTTGCCGTCGACGGTGTACGTGATGGGCGCCGCGCTGGGCACGTCGGTAAGTATTCTGTGCCACAACCGCGTGCCGGTGGCCTGATCATAGGCGGCGAAGGAGCGATCCAGGGAGCCGACGAACAAGAGATCGCCCGCGGTGGCCAGGATGCCGGTGCCCGGGGCCGTACGCTGGCGTTCCTTCCAAATGGTTTTCCCGGTCTTAAGGTCCACCGCCTGGATGCGCCCGAAGCGGCCGTCCGAGTCCGGACGCTCACGGATAGTAAAGCGGAAGCCGCCGGACATGAGGGCGCTTTCCCCCTTCTTGACGGGAATCAGGTCCATGCAGGTTTCCGCCAGGGGCACGAACAGCGTGTCGGTATGCGGGTTGATGGCGTCGGGGATCCAGTTCTTGCCGCCGCCGGCGTGCGGACAGATGGTCAGGGTCCGGCCGCTGTTCTCGCCGCCCGGGATCAGCTTGGGATCGACGGTCTTCTTGCCGGTTTTGGGATCGATGGCGGTAATGAAGTTCTGTATGCCGAGCTGGAAGGAATACAGGTACTTGCCGGTCTTCGCGTCCATGACGTCGAAGATGCCCGCCTTGTCGCCGGTTACCACCACATGCCTTTTCTTGCCCTTGACCGGCAGATCGATGGCCTGCCGTTGATAACCGAAATCCATATCCCACTGGTCGTTGGCCAGGTGCTGGTAATACCAGGCCAGCTTGCCGGTGTCGGGATTGATGGCCAGGGTGCTGTCCGTGTACAGGGCATCGTTGGTGACCCCGGGCTTGCCGATCGGGTTGCGCAGGGGACCGGTATCATAGGTCGGCGTCGCACCGAAAAACGCCAGGTTGGTTTTGGCGTCGTAGCTGCCGGGGACCCAGAAGGAACCGCCGCTACGCTTTTTCAGGGGCAGGTCGTTCCAGGAATTGCCGCCGGGTTGCCCCGGGCGCGCGACGCCGTAGAAGCGCCAGGCCTCCTTGCCCGTCTCGGCATCCAGCGCCACCACGTAGCCGCCGCCCGGCCCGCCGTTGGTAGCGGCGATGCCGGTCATGATCTTGCCGCGTACGGCCACGGGGCCGCCGGTAAGATCGAAACCCTTGTCGATCACGCCTATGGGCCGGTCCCAGACCACCTTTCCGGTTTTCGCGTCCAGCGCCACCACGTGCAGGTCGGAGGTACCGAGATAAACCTTGTCACCATAGAGCGCAATGGACTTCTTGGTGGTGGGCGTCACGGCTTCGGGCAGACGCCGCTGGTAATGCCACAGTTCATTGCCGGTCAGGGCATCGAAGGCCTGCACGTTGTCACGGAAACTCTGCACGAACAGCACGCCGTTATGGTACAGCGGCGTGGATTCATTGGCGCCCGGCGGCAGGGTCAGGGACCAGGCCAGTTGCAGCTTTTTCACATTGCCGCGGTTGATTTGCTTCAGCGGGCTGTAGCCCTTGCCGTCCAGGGAGCGACGCCAGCTGAGCCATTCCCCGGCGGGGGGATTGATCAGCATCTCATCGGAGACCGGGGTATAGGATTTCAGCGGATTGGGGTGACTCGGCCACGGCGGCAGCTTGGCATTGGGGCTGATGGGCCCGCCCGGCCCCAGACGCATGCGCTCCTGCTCGGACATGGCGTTGCCGGGCATGAGTACGGCCTTCAGGCCTTCGTAGTTGTCCGGCAGAGGCTGGTTGCCCGCCTGGACGCCGTTCTCCTGCACGATGTAGGCCAGCAGGCTCGCCAGGTTATGATGACTGATGCTGCCGGGATTGGTCGGCGGCATGTTGCTACGGATGTAGTAAAACAGATCCGCCAGCGCCTTGCCGGCCCAGCGCCCCTGGAAGTCCTTGCCTTTGAGGGGCGGCCCGAACTGGCTGCCTCCCAGCTTCGGACCGTGGCACCTGGCGCAGCTATGCTCGAACTGGTCTTTACCCTGCTTCGCCTGCGAAGCTGTAAACACCGGGTCGGCCTGCAGGCCTGTGGCCAGCGTGATGCCCAGTACGACAAGTATTGCGCGCATTATCATATCTCTACACATGAATCCTTAACCCCGTTGTGGATTTTGTTATTTCGGCAAGGCGAACACGAACAGCATGTTGGTGTTGCCGGCACTCAATTCCGGCGTCAGGCCGAGAATGCCGTTGGTGGCCCAACTGGAGCCGGTACTCACGGCCACATACTGCCGGCCGTTCACTTCGTAGGTGATGGGATACCCGGTCACCTGGGAACCGAGGTTGACTTTCCACAGCACCTTGCCGGTCTTCTGGTCCAGCGCCCGGAAACGCCCGTTGACGTCGCCGACGAACAGCAATCCGCTGCCAGTAGCCAGGGTCGAGGTGGTGCCCGCCCGCTGCTGGTATTTCCACAGCGTCTTGCCGGTTTTCACGGAAATGGCGTAGACGGTGCCGACGTCGGTATCGCCGGGGGCGATCATGGTGTGCGGCGTGAAACCGTAAAAAGACTCGAAGGAAAGACTTTTCCCGATGGTGAGGCGGGTGCAGGTATTCTGCATGGGCATGTACATGGCGTTGGTCAGCGGGCTGTAGGAACCGGCCTCCCAGTTCTTGCCACCATCGCCGCCGGGACAGATGGTCTTTTCCTCGCCTTTCTCATGAAACAGCGCTTCCGGGTTGTCCGTCACCTCGCCGGTACGGACGTTGATGTCCTTGAGCACGGTCTGGTGAATGGTCGGCCTGGCCCACAGGAATTCTCCGGTCTTGCGATCCAGTGTGTACACCACGCCGGTCTTGCCCGGGACGCCGGTGACCACCTCGTATTTCCTGCCGGGCTTGATATCGGGGTTAATCCATTTCACTGCGTTCCTGTCCGGCGCGACGACTGTGTTCACCAGCAACCGTTCAAAGGTGTGGTCCAGGTCCCAGTTGTCCACCAGGTGCTGGTAATACCAGACGATCTTCCCCGTATCCGGGTTCAGCGCCAGGGTGGAATCGTTGTACAGGTACTTGTGATCATTGCCGGAGAGCAGGAAGTTTGGCGCCGGCGCCGTAACGGAGGTGCCGATGTAGATCAGGTTGAGGGCCGGATCATAGGAGGGGATATTCCAGGAACCGACCTGGACGCGCTTCTTGAACGGCAGGCCGCCCCAGCTGTCATTCTTGCCGCCGTACTTCTCGACGGTGGATGTGCGCCACAGCTCCTTACCGGTTTTGGCGTCGTGGGCGGTGATGACGCAGGCCTTCGGCGTGCCGTCGGGCAGGGGCTGGCAGCCGCGGCCACTGATAACCTTGCCGTCCGCGATGATCGGTCCCCCGGACTGCTGCGAAGGATCCTTGCGGTAATCCAGGATCTCGGTCTGCCACACCAGCTTGCCGGTGTCCTTGTTCACGGCGTAGACGTAATCGTCGGCGCTGAGACCGATAACCAGGTTGCCGTAAATGGCGATGCTGCGGTTGATGGAGGGAAAGGGAATTTTCAGATCCTTGGGCAGCTTGCGCCGGTACTGCCAGATCAGGTCACCGGTATCGGCCTTAATGGCCTGGATAATATTCAGGGGATTGGGCATATACATGACGCCGTTATATTCCAGCGGCGTCCCTTCCTGGAGGCCCTCGCTCAGCGGCCGCGCCCAGACCAGGGTCAGCTTCTTCACGTTGCCGCGGTCGACCTGCTTGAGAGGGCTGTAGCCCCAGCTGTTCAGAGTGCGCCGCCACATCAGCCAGTCCTTGGGATTGGGATGCTGCAACATGGCGTCGGTCACGCCGGAGTTTGCTTTACCAGCCGCGCCCGCCAGGCCCGGCAGCAGTGATAATGATAAGAGCAGGAAGAGACCGGCAAACACTTCGGGAAACTTCATGGAACCCCCTCTTTACTAATCCCGGCAAGGCCGCGGTTTGTTTCAGAAATACTTTGTTATCCGCCTCGTCGTTGATCGGACCAAGCGGTTCGGCAAATGCCACTATAGCCTGCCGTGGCCACCATGAAAACCACTAGTTTGTTTGAACCACGGAGAAGCATTGAAAGGTAAATCGTGAATCGTTATTCGTGAGTACTAATGACCGGTAGTTACGATTCACTATTCACTTTTCACGATTTGCCAGTTATCAGCCGTAAGCAGGAACACCCCTTCGCCGCCGAGTTCGAAGTCCAGCCAGATAAAGGGAAGTTGGGGAAACGCCTCCACTACTGCATCGCGGCCGTGGCCGACTTCTACGACAAGCACGCCGTGATCCGTGAGGTGATCGCGCGCCCCGGCCAGGATGCGCCGGACCACGTCCAGGCCGTCTTCGCCCGCCACCAGCGCCGATACCGGCTCGTGCCGGTATTCCGGGGGCAATTTCTCGAGTTCCGTCTCGGATACATAGGGCGGATTGGCCACGATGAGGTCGTAGCGCCTGTCGGCCAGGCTCTCGAAGACATCGGACCGCAAGGCGTGAACGCTGTCCGTCATATCGTGATAGCGGGCGATGTTTTCCCGCGCCACTTCCAGGGCATACTCGTCCGCGTCGACGGCATCCACTTCCGCGTGGGGGAAGGCCATGGCGCAGGCGATGGCGATGCAGCCGCTGCCGGTGCCGATGTCCAGGATGCGCTTCACTTCCTCCTCACTGAGCCAGGGGCTGAAGCGCTCCTCGATGAGTTCGGCCAGGGGGGAGCGGGGGATGAGGACGCGTTCATCCACGTAGAACGGCAGGCCGCAGAACCAGGCCTTGTTGACCAGGTAAGCCACGGGCACGCGCTGGGTGATGCGCTTCTCCGCCAGATCCCGCACATGGTCGACCTCGGCCGGACTCAGCGGCCGGT
>JARRRO010000007.1:0-12950 GCA_037380645.1 Gammaproteobacteria bacterium
CGTGCGGGGCCGGTATCGCTTCCGCCTCGCCGTCGGGTTGCTCGGCGCCATACTCGCCCACATCATCGAGGTCTGGCTGTTTGCACTGGTCTCTTATCTGATGATACGCTCGGGTGACTTCGGCACTATCCTGGGCCAGCCGGAGCCGAATCTGCTGAACTGCGCGTATTTTTCCTTCGTTACCTATTCCACCCTCGGCTATGGCGATCTGGTGCCGGTGGGCCATCTGCGCTTCCTTGCCGGACTGGAGGCGCTGACGGGGCTGGTCCTGATTACCTGGACAGCCTCTTTCATGTATTTCCAGATGAGCCGTTACTGGTCGAATCAATAGGGGAGAAACAGCATGAAACTCTATAATGCAGCCCAGGCGCCCAGCCCGACGATGGAACGCAACTTCATGGCCGAAAAGGGCCTGTCCATACCCACAGTGGAGATCGACACCCGGCGGGGGGAAAACCTCGCAACAGCTTTCCACCCTTTAAAAACCGCGCCGTAGCCGGCCTGCCGGCTGAATTTCCGGCCATCCCCGAACTCGTGGATCGCGGCCGCCGCCAGTACGGCTACTTCCTCGAGGCGCTGAACACGCGCCTGGAAGAGTCCGAATACATCGCCGGACCGGACTTCAGCATTGCCGACATCACCGGACTGGTGACTATTGATTTCGCCCGGCGTGTGGACATGGATATACCCGGCGGCCATACCCACACGCGGCGCTGGTACGATGGGGTCGCCGGCCGACCCTGCGCCGGTGCCTGAACGGGCCGGCCGGACCGCACGGCGTGATGCTGAAGGGAGGAATCACGCACCGTACATCCATCAAATTCGCTGAGCGGCACACTAAATCGGGAGGTAAAAATGGAAAAGAGACCGTTGGGAAAAACCGGCATGCAGGTCAGCCCGTTCTGCCTGGGCGCCATGATGTTCGGTGAAATGGGCACTCCGGATCACGCCGACTGCGTCCGGATCGTTCACCGTGCCATCGACGCCGGTATCAACTTCGTCGATACCGCCGACGTCTATTCCCGCGGGGAATCCGAGACCATCGTCGGCAAGGCCCTCAAGGGCAGGCGCGACGACGTCATCCTGGCCAGCAAGTTTTTCGGGCCCATGGACGATGATCCCAATCACCGGGGCGGATCGCGCCGCTGGATCGTGAGCGAGGTGGAGTCCAGCCTGCGCCGCCTGGGGACGGATTACATCGATCTGTACCAGATCCACCGCTACGACGAAAACACCGACATGGAGGAGGTGCTGTTCACCCTCACCGAACTGGTCAGGCAGGGCAAGATCCGCTATTTCGGTTCCTCCATGTTCCCGCCAGACCGCATCATCGAATGCCAGTGGGTCGCGGAAAAACGCGGGCTCATGCGCTTTCGTTGCGAACAGCCATGGTATTCCATCTTCGCCCGGGACATCGAACGCTTCGTCCTGCCCGTCTGCCACCGCTACGGCATGGGGGTCATCATCTGGAGCCCTCTGGACGGCGGTTTCCTCGCCGGCAAGTATCGCAAGACCGGGGATCTCACCGAGGACAGCCGCATCGGCAAGTTCACCCGGCGCTTCACCGGCTCCTTCGATCCCGAGGCAGAGCTGTTTCAGCGCAAGCTGGCGCTGGTGGAGGAACTGGACGCCGTGGCCAGTGAGGCCGGCATGCCCCTGGTGGAAATGGCCACGGCCTTTACCCTGCAGCACCCCTTCGTCACCTCGGCCATCATCGGTCCGCGCACCATGGAGCACCTCGAAGGCGTGCTGCCGGCGGTGCAGCGCAAGCTGGACGGCGCGGTCATGGACCGCATTGATGACCTGGTCCCGCCCGGCACCAGCGTCAACCCCATCCGCGATCTGCCCGACGGCACGGCCCTGAGGCGCGTGAAATGAGGATCAAGAAGAGCGGCGGCGCATAAAGTAACATGGGCCTTCTCAGAACCACGGGCATCGATCACGTCAACCTGCAGGTACGGGATCTGGACGAGACTACCGGGTTCTACGCCAACCTCCTGGGTTTCGAGATCCTGGAAGACATGCCCGAACACAACGGCCGCATCATCGGCAATGAACGGGCCAAGCTGGCGGTGTACGAGAACCGGAACTTCGTCCATGACCGGGATAACAGCGCCTTTGCCCACGTCTCGTTTCACATCGAGAACTTCGATGACGTCATAGGACGCTGCCGGGAACTCGGCATCCCCGTCAAGTACGGCGGTGCCGTTCAGTGGCCGCATTCCCGTTCCATCTACATCGACGATCCCAACGGCTACGAGGTGGAGCTGTCTGAATCCTGGGGCGGCGGTCTGTAACGGCGTGCGCTAAGGCCGGCCGAAGACGGCGTGATCTACTGACAGCGTACCTGGTCCGTACCGGATCAGGTACAGCAGCAGCGCGGTCCAGAGCAAGTGCACGTTCCACGCATCGGGATACACGAACACCTGTATTACCCCCGTCATGATCAGCAGGCCCAGGGCACCGAGGCGCGTGAAGACACCGAATAATATCGCCAGCGACAGGAAGAACTCGGCGAAAGTCGCGAGATAGGCGGCGAGCTCGGGCGGCAAAACAGGCAGCGCGTATTCATACTCGAACAACGTGAAGGTGCTGTTCGTGACGGCCCAGAACTTAAGGTGCTGTCCCAGAACCTCCCAGCCCGTGATCTTGGTCTGCACGGAACGCCAGAAGACGGAAAACAGCGCCAGGCGCACAGGCACCGACACTGCCCATTCCGGCAGCCGGCCCCCCAACCTGTTCAGCCTGCCGTGCCACGACGCGATGGTATTAAGCATGATCGTTCCTCTCTATGTTTATGAAAAACCCGCCGGTCAGGCACTGCGCCAGGTATTTGGAAGCATTGAATTCCGGATCCAGGTCCTGCGCGGCGGCCAGCGCCTCGCCCAGGCAGACTTCTGCCCGCAGGGCGTGCAGGAACCGGTACTCCCCGGGACCCAGCCTGTGCATCAGGACCTCGTAACCGGGTCGGCAGACACAGACCGCCTCTCCCCCCGAATGCAGGTCTATTGTCTCTTCCGCGGCACTGTCTTCCTGGTTGGCCTGCCAGATGCGAAGCACGGGAAAGACGGAATTCAGCAGTTGCAGCGACGGGTGCAGGGTGAATCTGCCCGCCGCCAGTTCCTGCGGCGGCAGGCCATGCAGGTCGGTGACCTCAAGGGGCGCGGCGTCGCGGGCGTAATAGGCCCTGTGCCAGGCCAGTTCCACCCCGGCGACGTCGGGAAGGTAGGCCAGCGGCCGGGTGTGCTCGAAATCCTGCAGGAATTGCGGAAACTCTTCACCGAGGTGCACCATGGCCGCATGGCGCGGCGGAAACCGCTGCAGGTACGCGCAGGCCGTGGCGCGGAAAAATTCCTCGCCTACCAGGCGCCGGACTACCGGGTACAGATCGCCCAGGGCGTCCGTCAGCGAATAAAAGACATTGTTGCGGTAGATATCCAGGCGTTTCCTTTTTAATGCCGCATCATCCCCCGTAAGGTGATCGAGGATGCGGTCATCTTCCGCGTCAAACAGGGCGTCGGCAAAATCCCGCTGCAGTGCGTACAGGGAGTAAGCGTTCATGTCAGGCCATCGCTGCCTGCTGCGCGGGCCGCTTTGCCTCCGCGGCGACGGCGTCGGCCCGGGCAGCCTCGGCCAGAAGGACGTGCAAGGCGGGCACGTCGGTATCCCACTCTATCAGCGTGGGGATGTACCTGCCCAGGTGGCGTAATGTGAATTCATACAGTTCCCACACGGGTTGCTTTACCGGCGAACCGTGGTCGTCTATGCGTACCTCCGTATCCTGTATGAGCTGTATGGCGTGGCCGGACAGGTGTATCTCCCCCACCAGGCCCGGAGGCACGGCCTTGATATAGGTGCAGGGGTCAAAACCCAGGTTGCAGGCGGAGACGAAGACGTTGTTGACGTCCAGCAGCAGGCCGCAGCCGGTACGCGACGCCAGCGCCGTCAGAAATTCCGGTTCCGCGCAGGCATGGTCGACAAAACCCACGTAGACGGAAGGGTTCTCAATCATGATCGGACGGCCCAGGGTTTCCTGTGCCTTGTCGATGTTGTCTGCGAAGACGCGCAGGCTCTCTTCATGGTAGGGCACGGGCAGCAGGTCGTTGACGTAAACCGAATCGAAACGGTTCCAGGCGAGGTGTTCGGATAGCGCTTCGGGCCGGTAGCGGTGCACCAGTTCCCGCAGCGTGTTCAAATGCCTGTCATCAATGCCGTCGGCCGAGCCCAGGGACAGTCCGACGCCGTGCATGGACAGCGGGTAGCGCTCGTGGATCTCGGTCAGGTAACGATGCGGCAGGCCGCCCGCTCCCATGTAGTTTTCGGGATGGACCTCGAACCATCCCGTCTCCGGGCTATCGTCCATGACAGTGCGGTAATGCTTTGCCTTCAGTCCCAATCCGGAGCGGGGAGGGAGTTGATGGTATGCGGAGGTCATTTCATTATTCCTTGCGCCGTGGCTTGCGAGTGTGACGGCGACGGGGGCGGGCCGCAGGGCCCGCCCCCCGTCACCAGCCGTGCTAACATCATGTCGTCGTGCTTCTCCATTTTGGGTTTCAGGCTGCCGCCGGCCAGCTTTTCGCAGGTGCCTTTGGGGACGGAGATCCAGGAGTTGCCCTGGTTATCCATCTTGCTGGTACCTGCGCAGGTGGTGCCGGGTCCCGCCTTGCAGTCATTTTTACCGGCCTTGGCCACGCCATAACACTTCTCCATCTTCTCGGCTGCGGCCGCGGGACCGCTTGCGGCCAGTAACAACGCGGCGGTGATGGCACCGGTGACTGCCAGGGAACGATTAATGCTTTTCATAACGAACCTCTCCTCATATTTGATAAAGATATAAACACGCCAACCCCATATGACCGGATGCTACGGCCTGAGGCTGCGGATTAGATGCAAGGGGATCGGGATTGTTACACCAGGTCCGGAGCCGGCGGTGCCGTTCAGTGGCCGCATTCCCGTTCCATCCACATCGACGACCCCAACGGCTACGAGGTGGAGCTGTCTGAATCCAGGGGGCGGCGACCTGTAACAAATCCCTGCCGTGACGGCGATGCATCGCCGGGCATGCCGGATAGTTGATCCAGATCAATCCCGTTTCGAACAGGAGGGGCAAGCTGATGTCTACTGTTAAACACCTATCGATCACGACCGCTCGTGATCCGTCTCGGGAGATATCATCATGTCGGAATGGACCGATCAGATAGCCGAATTTCAGCAGGCCTGGGTCAGCCAGCAGCAACAGCTTCTTACCGACTGGCTCGGCAATCTGCAGAAGACGGGGTCCGCTGCAACGCCGGACGTGTGGCGGCAGGCAGTGGATATCATGGAACAGCAGGTCAACAGCGCGCTGGACGCCCAGAAACGGTCCCTCACGGCGCTGTCCGAAAACGCCGGACAGGCGGAGGGCATGCCGGAGGCATTCGCGCAATGGTCCCGGCAGCTGGAGGAAGGCATAGAGGAATGGACCAAGATGCAGCAACAGCTGTGGCAGGTCTGGTTCGACATGTTCCGCGCCGCCGCGCCCAGAGAGGAAACCCCCGCGGAGGCGCTGCTCAAGAACTGGCAGGATATGGCCCAGCGCGCCATGACTATCCAGGAGCAATGGCTGTCCGATTGGACGGCGCCGGCTTCCGGCGGGAAGGCCGCCAAAAAGCCCGCCAAACCACCCGGCCGCTCCACCGGCGCGGCGGAATCAGGCAAGGGCAAGGGAGCAAGCCGATAAGGATCAGTCGCGCTCGGCGCTTACCCGCGCCGTTTCATTAAAATAGAAGAAGATACGGTTCCTATGGTAATCAAGGACAAGGTGATTGTAGTCACCGGCGCCAGTCGCGGCCTGGGCCGGAAGATGGCCACCATGATCGCCGCCAGAGGCGGCCGGCTGGTGCTGGCCGGCATCAACGAAGAAGGTCTGAAGGAAACCGCCGCACTCTGCCATGAAGCGGGCGGTCAGGCTTTGTACCACCTCACCGACGTCTCTGACGAAGCGGCTGTCGAGCACCTGTTCGACGGCATTATCAAGGACTTCGGCCGGCTCGACGCGATCATCAACAATGCCGGTGTCAACAAGGATGGCCTGCTGGTGAAGGTCAAAGACGGCAAGGTGATCGGCAAGCTCTCCCTGGAAGACTGGGATACGGTGATCAAGGTGGATCTGCGCGGCGTCTTCCTGTGCGCGCGCGAGGCGGCCGTCAAGATGATCGAGCAGGGCAACGGCGGCGTCATTATCAACATCTCCAGTATCTCGCGCGCGGGAAACATCGGCCAGACCAATTACGTCGCCGCCAAGTCCGGAGTCGCTGCTATGACGGTGACCTGGGCCAACGAGCTCGCCCGCCACGGCATCCGCGTGGCGGCCATCGCGCCCGGTTTCTGCAATACCGCCATGGTGGCCGGCATGCCCCAGAAGATCCGGGACAAGGTCATCGCCAGAATTCCGCTGCGGCGTCTGGGCGATCCGGAGGAAATCGGCCATACCGCCGTTTATATTCTCGAGAACGACTATTTCAATGGCCGTATTCTCGAAGTGGACGGAGGTCTGAGGCTGTAGGGGAGCCGGCCAATGACGCCTGTCATCCTCGCCCTCAACACGGGTTCGTCCAGCATCAAGTTCACCCTGTACGGTTTCCCCGTGCAGGGAGCGGATCCCGACAGGCTGGTGAGCGGGCAGTTCACGGGGATAGGCGACGCCCCGCGGCTGACCATACGCAACGCCAGTGGTGACACCCTGGCCGCGAAGGAATTTCCGGACGGCCCCCGGCACGAGGAGCTGCTGGAGGAACTGTTGGCCTGGATCGAGGACCGCTCCGACGAGTTTTCCCTGTCCGCCGCCGGCCATCGCATCGTTCACGGCGGGGAGATGTTCACCGCTCCCGTCCTCATCGACGAGACCGTTCTCAATCGCCTGGAGGCCCTGATCCCCCTCGCCCCTCTGCATCAGCCGCACGGTCTCGCCGCAGTGCGTTCCCTGTCCCGGGCCATCCCCGGACTGCCCCAGGCAGCGTGTTTCGATACCGCCTTCCATCGCACCCAGCCCGACGTCGCGGCAGCGTTCGCCCTGCCCCAGGGTCTCACCGCCGCGGGGATCCGCCGCTACGGCTTCCACGGCCTGTCCTATGAATACATCGCCAACGCCTTGCCTCGCTACGCCGACGCGGATGCCGACGGCAGGGTAATCGTCGCCCACCTCGGGCACGGCGCCAGCATGTGCGCCATGCAGGAACGGCGCAGCATCGCCACGACCATGGGGCTGACCGCACTGGACGGCCTGCCCATGGGCAGGCGCTGCGGCTCCCTGGACCCGGGCGTCATCCTGTACCTGATCCGGGAAATGGACATGGATTACGAGGCCCTCTCGGACCTGCTCTACCGGCGATCCGGCCTGCTGGGCGTTTCGGGGATCAGCGGCGACATGCAGGAACTCCTGGCCAGCCCCGCCCCCGCGGCCAAGGCCGCGGTCGATCTGTTTATCTACCGCGTGGCGCGCGAGGCGGGGTCCCTCGCCGCGGCCCTGGGCGGCCTGGATGTACTGGTGTTCACGGGCGGCATCGGCGAACACGCCGTCCCCGTTCGGGCCGGGGTATGCCGGAAGCTGGGGTGGCTGGGCGTGCGCCTGGACGAGACCGCCAATGAGGCCGGCGAGGGGCGCATCAGTACGAAGGATTCCAGTGTCGCCGTCTTCGTCATACCCACCGACGAGGACCTGATGGTGGCCCGCCATACCCTGTCCGTGCTGGACGGAGCGCCCAAAGAGTGAAAGGGATGATAGTATGAGAGCCGTGCGCGGGAGTTTCCCGCAGAGACGGGGGAACCTCCGGTTGAATCGGAAGCTCCCAACATACAGGACTTGACTCGGGGACGAATGCACCGTTTCCCGGACACAGCCGGAGCCCGTCATGGACAACCCGCAGAAACCGACCAAGCCGCAACAGCCACTGCCGCCGCAGCAACCCCGTCCCTTTGACTGGCGTCTGCTGCTGTGGATAGCCATGGTAATGCTGATCAGCTTCTGGGTATTCAACCAGCAGAGGGGCGGCCCCGTTACCACGCTCGCCTATTCGCAATTCAAGCAGGACATCCGCCAGGACAAGGTCGCCTCCATCACGGTCAAGGGGCAGCAGATACACGGCCAGTTCAAGGAACAAAAGCCCCCCCAGGGCAAACCGGCGCCGCCCCAGGCGTTCCAGACCGTCATGCCCTCCATCAACGATCCGGAGCTGATGCCCCTGCTGGAGAAGCACGATGTCAAAATCGTGGCTCAAACCACCGAACTGTCATGGTGGCTGCAACTGCTGGTGGGCATGCTGCCCTGGCTGCTGCTGATCGGCCTGATATTCTATTCCTCCAAGAAGATGCAGGAACGCATGGGCGGCATGAACGGGCCGGGAGGCATCTTCGGTTTCGGCAAATCCAGGGCCAGGCGTTACCGCCGGGAGGAAACCACCGAGACCATGGCCGACGTCGCCGGCCTCACCAATGCCAAGGAGGAACTGCAGGAGATCATCGATTATCTGCGCGACCCCGAACGGTTTCGTGAACTGGGCGCCAAGATCCCGCGCGGGGTGCTGCTCACCGGCCCGCCGGGCACGGGCAAGACCATGCTCGCCAGGGCGGTAGCCGGGGAGGCGAACGTGTCGTTTTTCAGCATCACCGGTTCTGAATTCGTGGAAATGTTCGTGGGCGTGGGCGCCTCGCGGGTGCGCGACATGTTTACCAACGCCAAGGCCGAGGCGCCTTCCATTATTTTCATCGACGAGATCGATGCCATCGGCCGCAGCCGCGGCAGCGGCCTGGGCGGCGGCCACGACGAACGGGAACAGACCCTCAACCAGATCCTGGCCGAGATGGACGGCTTCTCGCCGCACGAGACCGTGATCGTCATGGCCGCGACCAATCGTCCCGATGTGCTGGATGCAGCCCTGCTGCGGCCGGGCCGGTTCGATCGCAAGGTGACCCTGGACCTGCCCAATCGTAAGGCCCGGGTGGATGTTCTCAAGGTGCATACGCGCAGGATCCCCCTGGCGGACGACGTCGACCTGGACAGCATCGCCGCCGGCACGGCCGGCCTGTCCGGCGCCGACCTGGCCAACCTGGTGAACGAGGCCGCGCTGCTGACCGGGCGCAAGCGGCGGCACAAGGTCGACAAGTCCGCTTTCGAGGAGGCGCGGGACAAGGTGCTGATGGGTGTCCGCCGTGAGGCCCTGCTCACGGAAGACGACAAGCGCCGGATCTCCTATCACGAGTCCGGCCATGCACTGCTCGGGCGGCTGCTTCCCAACGCCGATCCCGTGCACAAGGTCACCATCATCCCGCGCGGCCAGTCCCTGGGCGCCACCGAGCAGATCCCCATGGAGGATCGTTACAACATGTCCACCGGCTATCTCGAGGATCGCATCTGCAGCGCCCTGGGCGGCCGGGTGGCCGAACAGCTCGTGTTCGGCGAGTTGAGCACGGGCGCGGCCCAGGTCCTGGAGCAGGTCACCCGGCTCGCCCGGCACATGGTCTGCCAGTGGGGAATGAGCGAGAAGCTCGGCCCGGTTTATTACAAGCAGGGGGAAGAACACGTCTTCCTCGGGCGCGAACTCGCCCAGCCGCGGGATCACAGCGATAATACCGCCGAGCTCATCGACGAAGAGGTGCGCAAGCTGATCCGCAACATGGAAGCGCGGGCACAGCAGCTGCTCAAGGAGAACCGGGATAAACTGGACGCCCTGGCAGAGGCCCTGCTGGAGCACGAAACCCTGGATGCCGACGCCATAGACCGCGTGCTGGCGCAGACCGGCGCCGTGGCCGAGACCGGCCGGCGCGCCGTCCCCCATCCCTGAGCAAGGCCCGCGGCGGGTTCAGATCTCCACCTGGATCCCCAGCTCCACCGAACGTCCCGGCGGCAGATCGTAGAAATCCACCGCCCGCTGTGAATTGCGCGCCATGAAACTGTACAGGCGCTTGCGCCAGGGCCACATCACCTCGGCCTCATCGGTCACCACCAGGGTGGCGCGATCGGCGTAGTAGACGATGCTGTCCGGGTCCAGATCGGGGATCAGTTCCTGTTCATCGCAGAGTTTGAGCGCGACCGGGATGTGGGGGCTCTGCATGAAACCGTAATGCACGTACATGCGATAGAAACCGCAGGGCAGCTCCGTTATCTCCAGCCTTTCGGCCGCAGGTACCCGGGGAACTTCCTCAGTGACGGCGGTGAGCAACACCACCCGTTCATGCAGGACCCGGTTGAGTTTCAAATGATGCAGCAATCCGCCCGGAACCCGATCGGAGCTGGTGAGGAACACGGCGGTCCCGGACACGCGCGGCGGGCTGTCTATCTGCAGGCTGGCGAGAAAATCCTCGATGGAAATATAACGCTGGCCGATCTTGGAGCGGTACAGTCGGTTGCCCCGACTCCACGTAGTCATCAAAAGCAGCGCGGCGGCCCCGACCACCAGCGGAAACCAGCCGCCTTCCTCCACTTTCATCAGGTTGGCGCTGAAGAAGGAGAGGTCGATCACCAGAAACACCGCGGCCACGGCGTAGGCCAGCAGCGGCGGCCAGTGCCAGCGATCGCGCATGATGAAACAGGCCAGCATCGTGGTGATCACCATGGTGGCGCTGACCGCGACGCCATAGGCGGAGGCCAGGTTGCTGGAGGAACCGAAGCCGATGACCAGGGACACGGTGCCGACAAACAGCGTCCAGTTCATAAGCGGCACGTAGATCTGCCCGATCTCCTCGGAGGAGGTCTGTATCACCCTGAGCGGCGGGCTTTGATGCAGATGAATCGCCTGCCCGATCAGGGAAAAAGCGCCTGAGACCACGGCCTGTGAGGCGATCACCGTGACTACTGTGGCCAGGCCGATCATGGGGTAGACGGCCCAGGACGGTACCAGGTTGTAAAACGGATGCAGGTTATCACTGGGATGCGCCAGGATATAAGCGCCCTGGCCGAAATAATTGAGCAGCAGTGCCGGCAACACCAGTCCGAACCAGGCCAGCCTTATGGGCCGGCTGCCGAAATGCCCCATGTCGGCGTACAACGCCTCGCCGCCGGTCACCACCAGAAACACCGCGCCCAGCACCAGAAACGCAGGCTGCGGCGACTCTGTGAAAAGCTTGAGCGCGTGCCAGGGATTGACCGCCACCAGCACGTGCGGATTGTTGCCGATGGCATTGATGCCGAGCGCGGCCAGGACCAGGAACCAGACGATGATGATGGGTCCGAACAGGCTGCCGACACGGGCGGTCCCGTGTTTCTGGAAGGTGAACAGCAGAACCAGGATCAGGATAGTAATGGGGATCACGAAGTCCCTCAGTTCCGGCGCGGCCACGTGCAGGCCTTCCACAGCACTGAGCACGGATATGGCGGGGGTCAGCATGCCGTCCCCGAACAGCAGCGCGGCGCCGAAAACACCCAGCAGGAGCAGGGATATGGACAGGGGGCGTCCGTATTGCTTGAGGCCTCGGCGCCACGGGTCAACCAGCGCGAGCAAGGCCAGGATGCCGCCTTCGCCGTTGTTGTCAGCGCGCATCACCAGCAACAGATATTTGACCGAAATCACCAGCACCAGCGACCAGAAGATCAGTGACAGCACGCCCAGCATGTTGGCCGGAGAAACCGCCAAAGGGTAGGAGCCGTAAAAGCACTCGCGCACCGCGTACAGGGGACTGGTGCCGATGTCTCCGTAGACCACCCCCAGCGCCGCCAGGGTCAATGCCGGCAGAGGGGTGCCGTGCTCCTCGTTCCCCCGGTCCCCGCCCGTTTCAGAAGAAGTGGATGGTGGAGTCTGGTCCGACATCGGTGCCTGGTTGTTGTTTCGAATCGGTCACGGGAAATATCCGGCGCAACGATAAAACGCGCACTATATAGGTAATGCCGGGGAAGGTCAGCAGCCGCTGCAAAAAAACGCAATCACGCCGCAAGGCGGTGGTCCGCGGGGTCCCCGCTCCGGTGGTACTCGAATGCCGCGAAGAACCCGGCCGCAGCAAGGGCATAGGGCAGGTATTTAAGATTTTTCATATACGCATCCTGCATAGGCAAACGCCACCGCGAATATCCATTCGTTTCCCGGCACGATTCATACCGGTACGCCTCCATGATGTATTATTATAATGAGTGATAATCCCCGGTTCCTCCCCGGATAAAACGGCACAGGACGGGAACCGACGGTTCCGGAACATGGTCTCCTGAAAAGGGCGGGGATAATCAAAACCGGAGACAGGAAAATACAATGCCGTTCAGAACCTATCGCGCTCTCACCGCCCTTTTAACCGGAAACGACTGGCACCCGCGGGGACCGCAACGCGCCTTGCCGGTGAAGCTGGTGCTGGAGCCGGAAGCCCGGGCGCAACCCAGCGCTAAACCGCCGGTGCGGATTTTCATCGGCACGGAAGCCTCCCAGTTCCGTGCCGAGCGCACGCTGCTGTGGTCAATCCGGCGGGTGCGCGATCCTGGCCGGACCTATGAGGTTTACCTGATGAAAGACCTCGACGGCTTCAACCGCGCACGATGGCTGACGGGCTTCACCAATTACCGCTGTGCCATACCCGAGTTTGCCGGCTTTTCCGGCCGTGCCATCTACAATGACGCCGATCAGATCTACCTGGACGATCCGGCCAAGCTGTTCGATACCAATATGCAGGGCCACGGGGTATTGTCCATCAACAAGGGCGACACCTCGGTAATGCTGATCGACTGCGAGCGCATGGCCCCGTTCTGGAACCTTAAGGCCGCACAGACCTCAAAACGCCGCAAGCTGGAAGCGCGGATGCGACAGGAACCGGGTTTGTGGGGGCCGCTGGACGAGGCCTGGAACATACACGGCCAGGATTACGTCCCCGGCCAGGCCAGCCTGGTGCATTACACCACCATCCACGCCCAACCGTGGCGGCCGACTCCCGGGGACTACGCCTATCTGCCCAATCCGGCCGACGACATCTGGCTGGCGCTGGAACGTGAGGCCGACGAG
>JARRRO010000008.1:0-16180 GCA_037380645.1 Gammaproteobacteria bacterium
AGACCGGGGCCTGTCAAGTACCCGGCTGGGGAGACCGGGTGAGGCCTCTGCATAGGGGGCTTGAGGCCTCGTAGGGGTTATTTTATGAGACCTGCGCCGGTCTTAAATGTTCCAAATTCCTGAACAAAGGGGCGGGTTTTATGCACAGATAACGATCAGGGCCGATTGCGGTGCGGGGCGGTGCCCGGGAACCGGCCGGAACCCCGCATATTTTCGTGTAAGCACATGAATTAAAAAAGAATTTACCTCTGCTCAAATTTTAACAAATCTGTCATATAACCAATAAAAACGCTGATTCCGGCTCGCTGTCCGCGTTTCATCCACAAACCTATCCACAGAAAATGTGGATAAAGACCGATCTGTTTCCAGAGCAAGGATTTAAGATTTGAAAGTTAGAAGTTTCCTTAAGGAAGAAGTGTAACTGGGAAAAAAGGACCGGGGAGACAGTTTATTTTTCTACCGTCTTGATGAGTTCGCCGGGCCGGATCTTGCCCTGGGGGTACATGGCGTTGAGCAGCCGGATCTGATCTTCGGGAAATTTCTGCAGCGGCGTACGGGCCGCCAGTTCTTTGAAAGAGGTGCCGGCGTCCGCCCGGATCAGCTTCAGGCGATCGGTGCGCATGGCGAAGGCCCGTTCCGCGCTGGTCAGGGAGCGGAAGCTGCGCGCGGCGTCCAGGAAGTCGTTGTCGTAGCCGCCCAGGGAGCCGGAATCCTTGGTGATGCCGGCCAGGATGAAGGCCAACCGCTGATGGTAGATGACGGTGACCCGGGCCAGGCTCCGGCCGCTGCCGGTATTGATCAGCGCGGTGGTAGTATAGGCGTGCAGGCCGTGGATGGTCAGGCTGCGGCCGCGGCCGATGGTCTTCACCCCCAGCTTGGCGGTCAGGAACTGCGCCGGGGTCTGGCGCGGATCGGCGGGCAGGGTGCTGAGTTGCAGCATGGCGTCCCGGGCCGGGGAGACGGCCAGGACCCGGTTGGGCTGGTTCTGGATCTGCCAGCGCGCCGGGAAACGCATGGCGAAGTCCAGCGGGCCGTCGTAGAAGTCACGGCCCCGGATAATGCCGTTACGGTCATCCTTGCCGAAAGTCAGGCCGTCGATGCGGCGCAGATAATCGTTGGCGAACAGGCCGTGATAGATATGGGGCTGGCGGTGTTCCGCCCGGGCCAGTTTCAGTTCGAAGGCCTCCTGGCCCTTGAGGGTGCGCAGCACGTCCAGCATGGCCTCGGGATCGTAACCGCTGCGGGCCATGTATTTCGCCCCCAGCCGGTCCGCCTCCAGTTCCTGTTCCCGGCCGTAGCCGCGCAACATGGCGGTACCCAGAAGTCCCATGACCTGCTGCCCCGCCACCTGCCCGAGGCCGGGGATGAAGGCCGCGCCCAGGGCCGCCCCCAGGCCGGTGAGCTGGCGCGCCGAGTACTGGCGCACGGCGTGGCGCGCGGCGACGTGGCCGATCTCATGGCCGAGCACGGCGGCGAGCTGGGCCTCGCTGTTGAGATAGGCCATGATGCCACGGGTGATGTAGATCCAGCCGCCGGGCAGGGCGAAGGCGTTGACCTCGTCGCTGTCCAGGACGGTGAAGTGATACTGGAGGTTGGGGCGGTCGCTCTTGGCCGCGACTTTCTGCCCCACGTACTGGACGTAATCCTGCAGGGCGACGTCATTGTAGACGGGGTACTGCTGCAGGACCTGCTGGTTGAGCTTCTTGCCCAGGTTGATCTCGTCCTGCTGGGACATGAGGACGAAATCCTGTTTGCCGGTCACCGGGTTGGTGGCACAGCCCCCGAGCAGCGCCGGCACCAGCAGCAGGGACAGGAGCAGAGTACGCATTTTCATCATCTTTTGGACTTAAGTATAACTTAGCGGTTTCCCGCCGCGCTTGGCAAGGGAACCTCTGATTAAATCAGAGGTTCCTCGGTACAGGGAGGTGCCGCCATTTTTCAATCACTTTATGTGATTGAAAAATGAAGAAAAGCGAAAATCACACTTTTCACTTTTCGTGCTCTGAATAAGACCCGGATGGACTTATTCAGAGTTTCCTAAAACATCAAGGTCCGCCCCGATGCGCACCCGCATGCGCAGCTCGCCGTGGCGCCGGTAGACCAGTCCCTGGGCCTCCACCTCCCTGCCCTTGAGGTGATGCAGGGGGATGCCGTCGAACCACTGCAGGTCGCTGCGCAGGATGCGCACGGCGAAACCCCGGCCCAGGTTGATCCACAGCGAGCTGCGGCTTTCCCCGATGCGCGTCACCCGGCCACGGACGATGTGGTAGCCGCGGGTGCCGGCGTCCAGCGCCGAGGCGTCCACCGGCCGGTAGCGGGGCAGCCGCCAGATCCCCCGCCGCGCGGTCCGGGCCGCCCCGGCGGCGGCGCGGTAGCAGTCCAGGAAGCGCATGTTGGGCGGGATGGTCAGGGGGGTGGCATAGCCGTGGCGCAGCAGCAGCGCCTGGACATTGACGCCGTCCGGCAGGAACAGGTGGCCCAGGCGACGGCCATAGTGATCGTGCCGCTCCCGGCCGTAGATTACCGGATAGGGGCCGGCCCCGGCGAGCAGATGGACCAGGTAGCGCCGCGCGACCAGGGCGCCGGGTTCGGAAGGACCGCCTTCGTGGTTGATCTCGGGGGTGTCCAGGCCGATCAGGCGCAGGTGTTCGCCGCTGTGCAGGATGACGGTATCGCCGTCGATGACATAATCGATACGCACCCTGGCGTCGTAGGCCGAAGCGGGGCAGGCCGCGCCCTGCGCCCGTGCGGCGGCGCCGGGCAGGGCCAGTAGGAACAGCAGGGAGAAACAAAAAAGGCGCCCCATAGTAAGCGCCTTTCTCAGCCGGGGACCGCCGTGCCGGGTTATTTGCGCATGCCGTACTTGCGGCGGAACTTGTCGACCCGGCCCGCCGTATCCAGGATCTTCTGCTTGCCGGTATAGAAGGGATGGCACTGGGCGCAGACCTCGATATGCATGACTTCCTGCCCGTAGGTGGAGCGGGTCTTGAAGCTGTTGCCGCAGCTGCAGGTGACGGTCACTTCCTGGTAGTCGGGATGGATATCGGCTTTCATGGCGGTGTCTGGGTGTTTCCGTAAGGGGCGGTGAGTGTAAGCCAATCCCGGCGTCCGCGCAACGTTTCGGCTGGAATTTGGCCACAGAGGACACAGAGGTGTAATTCGCTCCAATTCAGGCCCTTGAGTAAAAATAGGGCCATTGCTGTCCACGGTTTCGTGACAGCCGCTTCCATCTTTTCTCTGTGTTTCTCTGTGATCTCTGTGGCTTTATTTTATATGTCGAAGGTGGCGATAATCGGCGCATGATCCGACGGTCGATCCAGGCGGCGCGGCTCTATGTCGATGCGGCAGTCGCGGCACCGGTCCTTGAGGGCGGATGAGGCCAGGATGTGATCGATGCGCAGGCCGCGGTTGCGGCGGAAACCGGCGGCCCGGTAGTCCCACCAGGTGTACTCCTTCACCTCCCGAGGGAACAGCCGGTAGCAGTCCGCCAGACCGGTCTCGATGAGGCGGGCAAAGGCGGCGCGCTCCGGTTCGCTGCACAGGACCTTGCCGCGCCATGCCTCCGGGTCGTGGACGTCCTCGTCGGTGGGCGCGATGTTGAAGTCCCCCACCAGGAGACAGCGCGGCCAGGCGTCCAGGAGGTCACGGGTGTAGGCATCGAGTTGTTCCAGCCATCCCAGCTTGTAGTCGTACTTGTCCGAGCCCACTTCACTGCCGTTGGGCACGTACAGGTTAAGGACTGCCAGCCCGCCATAGGCCGCGCCCAGGATGCGGCGCTGGGGGTCGTCATAACCGGGGAAGTCCGTGGCGAGAATCTCGCCGGTATCGCGGCTGAGGATGGCGACGCCGTTATAGGTCTTCTGGCCATTGTAAAGAGCGGTATAGCCGGCCGCCTCGATCTCCGCGGCGGGAAACTGATCGTTGTCCAGCTTGATTTCCTGCAGGGCCAGGATGTCGGGCTGCTCGCGCTCCAGCCAGGCCAGCACCTGATCCAGGCGTACGCGCAGGGAGTTGACGTTCCAGGAGGCGACGCTGAACACGGTGTGGCCCGGGTTCAGACCCGGAAACCGCCGTGGCGGCGCCGGTTCAGAATATCCAGTAGATACATCCCCAGAACCAGGCCCACGGCCAGGGCCAGGATCAGATACAGGACCAGCCGGTACCCGTGGACGGTCGACGGTCCCGCCGCAGCCGCATCCGCTTTGCCGGCGCTGTCGCTGGCCCGGGCGAGATCCGCCTGCAGTTGCCGGTTCTTCTTGGACAGCTCCATGATCTTCTGGTACAGGGATTTGTTGGTCTGATTGAGGCCCGCCTGCTTGTGCAGCTTCGTTGCCTGCGCATGCATCGTCTCCACCTTATGCTTCTCCGCTTTCAACTGCTTGGAGAGGTCGGCGTTCTCCTTGCGCAGGTCCTGGTCATCGCCGGCCTGCGCCGGGGCCGCCTGCAGGTCCTGGATCTGCTGCCGGGCCTGATCCAGCTGCTTCTGCAGGGCGGCGACTTTGGCCTGCGCCTGCAGGTCAGACGTCTGGGCCACCAGGTAACTGTTGTTGATCCAGCCGCTGGCCCCGCCGGGTTCGCGCACGAAGGAGACGTCGTCATCATGCTTGATGACGTCTACCGCCGTGCCGGTGGGCACGAGCTTGACGATGGGGCTGTCCGCGGTGTTGTCCTGGTGCAGACCGGCCTTGATCTGGCCGGTGATGTACAGGGTCTCGGCCGCGCCCGGGAAGGCGGCGAGCAGCAGCAGGCTGGCGAAGCAGAGGGGAAACGCCTTCATGGGGCCGCCGTTGTTTGCGCGGTGATGCCGCAGTGGCGGAGCAGGGCGTCTATGCGGGGTGCGCGTCCGCGGAACTCGATGAATAACTCCATGGGATCGCGTGAGCCCCCCTGTTCCAGAATGGTGTGCAGGAATTCCTCGCCGGTAGTCCGGTTAAAGATACCGTTTTCCTCGAACTTGGAAAAGGCGTCAGCGGACAGCACCTCCGCCCACAGGTAGCTGTAGTAGCCCGCGGCGTAACCGCCGGCGAAGATGTGGGAGAAGCTATGCTGGAAACGGTTGTAGGCCGGCGGGATGATCACGGCCACCTCGTGTCGGACATCGTCCAGCAGCGACTGGATGGCGGCGCCGTCCCGTTCCCCCGGCTCATGGTGCAGGCGGAAATCGAACAGGGCGAACTCCAGTTGCCGGATCAGGTGCATGCCGCTCTGGAAATTCCGGGCCCGCTGCATCTTCTCCAGCAACGCCTGGGGCAGGGCCTCGCCGCTTTGGTAATGGCGGGCGAAAAGATCCAGGGATTCCCGTTCCCAGCACCAGTTCTCCAGGAACTGACTGGGGAGTTCCACCGCGTCCCAGGGGACGCCGTTGATGCCGGCCACGGCGGGGTAGTCCACCAGGGTCAGCATGTGGTGCAGGCCGTGGCCGAACTCGTGGAACAGGGTGGTCACCTCGTCATGGGTCAGCAGGGAGTCCTCGCCGCCCACCGGCGGGGTGAAGTTGCAGGTCAGATAGGCCACGGGGATCTGGGTCTCGCCCTCGAGGCGCTTGCGCACCAGGCACTCGTCCATCCAGGCGCCGCCGCGCTTGTGATTGCGGGCATAGAGATCCAGATAGAAGCCGCCGCGCATCCGGCCGGCGGCGTCAAAGATGTCGTAGAAGCTGACATCGGGATGCCAGGCGTCCACGCCGCGGCGCTCCCGGATGGCCAGGCCGTACAGTTTCTCCACCACCTGGAACAGACCGTCTATGACCCGGGGCACGGGAAAATACGGCCTGAGGTCCTCCTGGCTGAAGTCGAAGCGATCCTGCCTTAAGCGTTCGGAATAAAAGGCCAGGTCCCAGGCGTTGAGGTCTTCCACCTTGTGAGAGCGGCGGGAGAAGTCTTTAAGCTCGGCGACTTCGCGCAGGGCGACGGGCCGGGCGCGGTCCACCAGGCTGCGCAGGAACTCGAACACGGCCTGCGGGCTCTGGGCCATCTTGCGTTTCAGGGAATATTCCGCATAGCTGGACAGGTCCAGCAGCGCGGCCAGGCGCGCGCGCAGGGACAGGATCTCCACCATGAGATCGCCGTTGTCCCACTGGCCGGCGTCGGGTCCCTGATCCGAGGCGCGGGTGACGTAGGCCTCGTACATCTCACGGCGCAGTTCGGGGTCCTCGGCGTACTGCATGACCGGCAGGTAGGAGGGGATGTCCAGGGTCAGAACCCAGCCCGCCTTGTCCTGCCGGCGGGCATTGTCCTCGGCCAGGGCCAGGGCGGAGTCCGGCAGGCCGCGCAGCCGCTCCCTTTCGGTGATGTGCAGGCTCCAGCCGTGAGTGGCGTCCAGGAGGTTTTCCTCGAAGCGGGTCTGGGCGCGGGACAGCTGTTGCTGGACGGTTTTGAATTCCGCCTTGCGTTCCGGGTCAAGGGCCACGCCGGAGAGGCGGAAGTCGCGCAGCATATTGTCTATGACCTTGCACTGGGCCGGGTCCAGGTCCTGGTATTCCGGCCCCTCTGCGATCTGCCGGCAGGCGGCGAACAGTTCCGCGTTCTGGCCCATTTCCGTGGCGTAATCGGTGAGTTTGGGCAGGCAGGCGTTATAAGCCTTGCGCAGGCTCTCGCTGTCCGCCACGGCGTGCAGGTGGTGGACGGGGGACCAGAAGCGGTTCAGGCGATCGTCCATCTCCTCCAGGGGTGTGATGAGATTGTCCCAGGTGTAATCGGTGTTCTGCGCCAGCAGCTCCTGCAGCCCGCGGCGGTTGTCCGCCAGCAGCTCGTCCAGTTCCGCCTCTATGGCCTCGGGGCGAAGGCGGCTGAAGACGGGCAGGTCCTCGCGTACGGGAAATTCGGGGGTGTTCATAGATGACATCGGTCCGGCGTTGAAAACCCGCAAGTTTGCACTTGAAAGCGACTGGCTACAAGCCTGTCATAGCTACTGGCAACAAGCCACAAGCGACTGGTAAAAGGCAGTTATAAGTCACAAGTAAAGGCGACGATAAACTGGCAAATAGTAGGTAGTCTGTACACTGGCATGGCAATCCCGCTTGTTGCCTGCAGCCAGTGGCTTGTGGCTTTTAACCCTTCCCCCCTTACATGCTCACCCGCAGGTCGATGAGCCAGGAGGCGGAAGCACCGGCGAGAAAGAACAGGGTAATGAGGCCGGCGATATAGTAGGTGAACCGGCGCTCCAGTCCCCTCTGGGAGACGGCGGAGAGGAGATAAGGCCGGCGCATGTCGCCGGTGCGCCCCATGACGTTGGCCGGCATAACCGTCTTGCGTTCTTTGTAGTCGGCCATGACCTTCCGGTAGGCCGCCTCCCTCACCGCCTGCCATTCTTCCATATCCAACTGACCGTCCTTGTCCTTGTCGTATATCTTGAGCAGCGCCTCGCTGTGGCGTTTCCATTCCCTGAGCAGTTCGCGCAAGTCTTCGTCCACGTTGAAATCCCCGCCGGCGCCGCCCACGGTCTTGAACAGGCCGATGGCGAATAGGGATTCTTCCGGGTGCAGGCGTTCTTCCTGGTAGCGGTAGCGACCGCCGAAGGAGATCCAGCCCCCGCCCCCGGCCCTGGGTCCTGTCATCGGCTGCTGGGAGGAGCCATACCAGACATCGTTGGCGTGGGGGGTGACGCTGGCCCCTTCGGGATCGATGACGCAGGCACCGGTCTCGTCCTGGATCAGGAACAGGTCGTCACTGACGCCCTTTTCCACGGTAACCCAGTTGGTGTTCTTGCCGGTGCGGCGGCGTTCCTCGATGCGGTAGCTGAACCAGGTGCAGACGGTGCCGGTCAGGGGGGCGACGATGGGCGGACCTTCCATGAGCTTGCCCCTGCCGACGAGTTCCACGTAGCCCTGGGCGGCGGAACGGATCTTGGAGGTTGGCGTGTCCTCAATGATGCTCTTGCGCAGGTAAAACACGAAGGCGCCGACGAAGCCGCCGACACTGAGCAGGATGAGGACGCCGGCGGTGACCCAGAAATCATCAGGCGGGCTGGCCTGGGCCCAGACGGCAAGATCGTGCATGGCTGGACGTGGTCGTGACGTTTACTCGAACAGGGCCTTCATGTCCACGTCCTTCTTCTCTTCATGGCTGAACTCCAGCAGGTCCTTGGACCCGAAGTTGAACATGCGGGCGAGGATCACGTCCGGGAACTGTTCGATGCGGATGTTGTTGATATTGGCGCTCTCGTTGTAGAACTCGCGCCGGTCGGCGATGGCGTCCTCCAGGCCCGAGATGCGCGAGGTCAGGTGCTTGAAATCCTGGTTGGCCTTGAGATCGGGATAGGCCTCGGCCACGGCGAAGAGGTTGCCTAACCCCGCGCGCAGGCGGGTCTCGGCCGGCCCCAGGGCACTCACGTCCCCTTTCTCCCGGGCGGCGTGGACCTCGGAACGGGCCTGCATAACCTTCTCCAGAGTTTCCCGTTCATACTGCATGTACTGCTTGCAGGTCTCCACCAGCTTGGGCAGTTCGTCGTGGCGCTGCTTGAGCAGGACGTCGATGTTGGACCAGGCCTTGTCCACATTGTGTTTCACCCGGACCAGGTTGTTGTAGAGGATGATGGTATAAAGCAGGAGCGCAGCGAGTACGCCGAGGAAGATAAAGGTAGAGACGTCCACGATTACCCCCTTATATTATTGTCCGGGTACGCCGTTCCGCGCCTTAAGCGGAAGCTGGGGTACGGCCGGGAATGATAGTATTTTTATTCGAAATCAACGAGTTAAAGTTTAACCCGTCGATTCCCCAGGGTGTTATTCTACCCTATAAACCAGACGATGGGAGGCGACAATGAAAGGCGACAAGCAGGTTATCGACTACCTCAACCAGGTCCTGAAGAACGAACTGACCGCCATCAACCAGTATTTCCTCCACGCCCGCATGTTCAAGGACTGGGGCCTGGCTTCCCTGGGCGAGCACGAATACGGGGAGTCCGTGGACGAGATGAAGCACGCCGACGCCCTCATCGAACGTATCCTGTTCCTGGAGGGACTGCCCAATCTGCAGGAACTGGGCAAGCTGCTCGTCGGCGAGCACCCGCGGGAGATGCTGGAATGCGATCTGCGCCTGGAAAACGAGGCCATGCCGGTGCTGCGCGAGGCCGTTGATTACTGCGAGTCCATCAAGGACTACGTCTCCCGGGAGCTGTTCGAGGACATCCTCGAGGGTGAGGAGGAGCACGTGGACTGGCTGGAGACCCAGCTGGAACTCATCGACAAGGTGGGCCTGGACAATTACCTGCAGTCCAAGATGTAGCGTCGGGCGGAACCCCGGGGCGGGATGTAGTTGCAAATAATTCTCATTTATACTACATTCCAGATCAGACATCTTCACCCAGCAGCGTATCCGCCATTATGTTCGTCTGTGTCTGCCACGCCGTCACCGAGAGTGACATCGACCGCGCCCTGGACGAGGGAGCGGCGACCCTGGATCATCTCAAGCACCGCCTGGACGTGGCCACGTCCTGCGGCTGCTGTTCTGAAACGATCAGGGAGTGCCTGGCGCGGCGACAATCCTTGGAGGATGGGATCCCGGACGGGGCCGTTCCCGCCTAGGCCGGCGACGGGTTCCGGCGCCCGCGGATATCCTCCTCCAAACATCTTCTTGTTTTCCCTGAATTAGGTCCGCTGCCTGCGGTTGGAAAACCCGTGGGGATAAGATACTGTCGCACTCCTCTTCATAAGAACAGGAATAATCGATATGCCCGCCCAGGGGTCCCGGGGGATAGAACGCATCGTCAAGGCGACCGTGTTTTCATGGCAGGGGCTAAAGGCGACGTTCCGGAACGAGGCGGCGTTCCGGCAGGAGACTCTGCTGGTCCTGGTACTGACCCCCGCCGGCCTGTGGCTGGGCCAAAGCGGCGTCGAGCGCGCCCTGCTGGTGGGCACACTGATCCTGGTCTTGATCGTGGAACTTCTGAACACCGGCATCGAGATCGTGGTGGACCGCTTCGGCGGGGAGAGGCACGAATTGTCGGGGCGGGCCAAGGACGTGGGGTCAGCCGCCGTGTTCATGTCCCTGGTCAACATCGCCGTGGTGTGGTCGCTGGTGCTCTTCACCTGAGGCCATGCGCACACGATCGATCACCATCGCCTTTCTCCTGCTGTCCTGCGCCGCCTGCGGCGCCCGGGCCGCGAGGCCGCCGTCGAAATCGTGGACCTTTGACCTGCAGTTCGAGAACGACCTCTTCGCCAACACCGATCAGCATTACACTAACGGCATCAAGCTGAGCTGGGTCTCGCCGGACCTGGCCTGGTTCCAGGATCTGCCGTGGCTGAAGCAGGATCACCATTTGCAGCATTCCGTCAACCACGCCCTGCAATGGCTGCCCTACAGCGATGACCCGAATCGGCAGCGGCATGTCACCGTCTCCGTCGGGCAGTTGATGTTCACCCCCTCGGACATCCAGACCCGGACGCTGATCCCCAATGATCGGCCCTACGCCGGCTGGCTGTACGGCAGCGTTGCCTTCGACACCAAGACCTACAACGTACTGGACTCCTTCGGGCTCCAGGCCGGCTTCACCGGCCCGTGGTCGCTGGCGGAACAGACCCAGAATTTCGTGCACACGGTGCGTGGCATCAAGACGGCCAAGGGCTGGGACAACCAGATCCACACCGAGCTGGCCTTCGCCCTGAACTATGATCACAAGCATCGTTATTTCTTCAACCGGGATTTTCTCGAGAGGTGGGGCGTGGACGCCATCACCGACATCGGCGCCGCCGCCGGCACCGCCTTCACCCATGTCCAGGCCGGTCTCGAGGTGCGGGCCGGTTGGAACCTGCCTGCCGACTTCGGCACCTCGCTGATACGTCCGGGGGCCGAGACCAGCGCCCCGGCGGACAGGGCCGATCCCCGCTACCAGAACAAGATCAAGTCGTTCAGCTTTCACGTCTTTGCCGCCGCGAACGGACGCCTGGTGCTGCGTGACATCTTTCTGGACGGCAACACCTTCACCGACAGTCCCAGCGTCGCCAAGAAGCATCTGGTGGGCGACTTCATCGTCGGTGCCAGCTTCTCCTACCGGCGCATCAAGCTCGCCTACTCCCACGTCCTGCGCACGGAGGAGTTCAAGGGTCAGAACGGTCCGCAGAAATTCGGTTCCATTACTTTCTCGTACACCTACTGAATCAATGCGGACCCCGGCAAACCACATCGTTTTATAATAGGCGCAGGAGGATAACACCCCGATGCTGAACGCAAATCAAGCACTGGAGCGCCTGCGCGAGGGCAACCGCCGCTTTGTCTCCGGCGTCCGCAGCCTGGATACGCTCATGAGCGGAACGCGCCGTAACGAGCTGGTTTCCGGCCAGGAACCCTTCGCCGTGATCCTGGGTTGTTCCGATTCGCGCGTGCCCGTGGAGATCGTGTTCGACCAGGGCCTGGGCGATTTATTCGTGATACGCGTCGCCGGCAACGTCGTCGCCGCCTCGCAGATCGGCAGCGTCGAATTTGCTGCAGAGAAATTCGGCACGCGCCTGGTCGTGGTGCTGGGCCATACCCGCTGCGGGGCAGTGCAGGCGACCCTGGAGGAACTGCAGCGTCCGTCGGAAACCCAATCGCGCAACCTGCGTTCCATCGTGGACCGCATCCGGCCGTCCGTGCAGGGCCTGCTGGCCACGGAGCTCCGCCGCGACCCCGAGGCCCTGGCCCGGGAGGCGGTGCGGACGAACGTGCGGGTCGCCGCCAACCAGTTGAGGCACGGATCGGAAATCCTCGAACAGCTTATACATAATGACGGCCTGATGGTGATCGGCGCCGAATACGCGCTGGAGACGGGGACGGTGGATTTCTTCGACGGCGTGCCATAGGCTGTTTGCAACCCACCGTTATTGAAAAAACGCGTGTTCATCGGTCATTGCGCACCGGGTTTCGGGGCCAGGGGATGACACCCCGGGTCATCCCCTGGCCTGCCGTTTGCCGATCAGCTGTGGTCGACCCAGGACCCCACCCGGGCTACCTGCTGGATCGCCATCGCAGGCCGCGGCAGGTGCCGGCAACCGGCTGAGGGATTGCAGGAGGGGGTCCCGGCCCGGCGTCACTTCCGCATCGTGTTATGATTATCATCTTTGCAAGATAAAGGAGAGGGATATGCAGCTGACAGGCCGATGCTATTGCGGTGATATCCGCTACGAAGCGAACGGTGATGCCGTGTTAAAGGTGCAGTGTCATTGCCGGGAATGCCAGTACCTGTCCGGAGGCGGCCCTAATTTCACCTTCGGCATGCCGGTGGAAGGATTCGCCTATACCCAGGGGACGCCGGCACAGTTCACGCGTACGGACATCGACAATGCGGTCACGCGTGAATTCTGTCCGCGTTGCGGCACCCAGATCCTGACCCGGGTGCCGGTGTTGCCGGAGTTGGTGCTGTTGAAAGTCGGCACTCTGGATAATCCTGCCGACTTCGGCGCCCCGGAGATTGCAGTCTTCACCATAGATCAGCAGGCCTTCCACCTCGTGCCGGAGGGGATCCCTACCTTCGAAAGGCTGCCGGAGTAGCCGGACCCCGACGCGACATAGCGCGGGACGGGTTCGGCCCACGGCATGAACTAAGACCGCCGATGTCATCCCTGCGCACAATCGCACTGACATCGCTGGCCATGATTGCGTTTGCCAGCAATTCCCTGTTTTGCCGGGGTGCCCTCAGGGATACCGGCATAGACGCGGCCAGTTTCACCACTATCCGGCTGCTTTCCGGCGCGTTGATACTCTGGCTGCTGATACGGATCAGGCGCGGTGTGCCCGATGGCGGGGGCAACTGGCCGTCGGCATTGGCGCTGTTGGTGTACGCGGCCGCTTTTTCTTTCGCCTATGTAAGACTGCCCGCAGCGACCGGGGCACTGCTGGCGTTCGCGGCCGTACAGGTGACTATGATCGGCTGGGGCCTCCGGGCGGGCGAGCGTCTGAGTGGATGGCAGGCGGCTGGTCTGGTCCTCGCCGTGGCGGGACTGGTCTGGCTGCTGCTGCCGGGCCTGTCGGCGCCGCCGCTGGACAGCTCCGTGCTGATGCTGACAGCCGGCGCGGCATGGGGCGTTTATTCGTTGCGCGGGAAAGGCGAGGGTGACCCTCTCTGCGTCACGGCGGGAAATTTCCTGCGCGCCGCCCCCGTTGCGGCGGCGTTAAGCCTGCTCTGGATGTTCCACGGCGTTAATGTTGACAGGACCGGCTTGTTGTATGCCGTGGCATCCGGCGCGCTGGCCTCTGCCATAGGTTACGCTGTCTGGTACACGGTGCTGCCCGCATTGACAGCCACCAAGGCAGCCGTGGTGCAGCTGAGCGTCCCGGTCCTTGCGACGCTGGGCGCCGTTGTTTTCCTGCATGAGCCCGTCACCTTGCGCTTGGTCACGGCCTCTGCCGCCATTCTTGGCGGTATCGCCCTGGTGATCCTGGAGAGACAGCGCCTCGCGGATGAAGGGGTCGCCGCAGTGGATCGTCCCTGAACGGCCAGTCATTGAATATGAGCCAGGAAAACGGCAACGCGGGAAAACGCTCCCCCCTGCCGGCTCTGCCGGCGGGGGTCTGGGTGCTGGGCTTCGGCTCCCTGTTCATGGACACCTCCTCGGAACTGATCCACAGCATCCTGCCCGTGTTTATGGCCTCGGTCCTGGGCGCCTCCATGGTCACCATCGGGGCGTTTACCAAGCCTGTGTTTCCGCTGGCGACATCCATAGGCTGGGTGTTCGGCGCGCGCTTCGTGGACCGGATCGGCAAGGGCATACGCGGCGCGCCGCGGGACGCCCTGGTGGCCGACATCACGCCGCCGGCGATCCGCGGCGCCGCCTACGGACTGCGGCAGGCGCTGGATTCGGTGGGCGCCTTCCTCGGTCCGCTGTCGGCGATGCTGCTGATGATCCTGCTGGCCGAGAACATCCGGCAGGTGATGTGGGTCGCTGTCATTCCCGCCTTCATCACCGTGCTGTTGCTTCTGGTATTTCTGCGCGAACCCGCCCACGTCAGCGGCGCAGTAAAGGCGCCGCTCAGCCTTACCGAAGTGAAGCGGCTGCCGCCGCATTACTGGCTGGTGGTGCTGCTGGGGGCGGTGTTTACCCTGGCGCGCTTCAGCGAGGCTTTCCTGGTCCTGCGCGCGCAGAACGTCGGCCTCACCCTCAAGTACGTGCCGCTGGTAATGGTGGTAATGAACATCGTCTACGCGGGCTTGGCCTATCCGGCCGGGATCGCCGCCGATCGCCTGAGCCGCCGCGCCCTCCTGCTGTTCGGACTGGTGCTGCTGGTGGCCGCCGATCTGGTGCTGGCGGCGGCAGCATCACCGGCGCCGGCTCTGGCGGGTGCGGCGCTGTGGGGGCTGCACATGGCGTTCACCCAGGGGCTGCTGTCGAAACTTGTCGCCGACAACGTTCCGGTGGCGCTGCGCGGGACGGCCTTCGGGATATTCAACCTCATCAGCGGCCTGGCGCTGCTGCTGGCGAGCGTCATCGCGGGGGCCCTGTGGACCGAGGTCGGCCCCGCCGCGACCTTCATTGCCGGTGCGGCCTTCGCCTCCCTCGGCGCCATCGGGCTGATCGCCGGCGGCCTTCGGCCCACAAGGAGCAACTGACGACTATCAGCTGGAGATATACCATGAACGACAATCGACAGATCGACAATCCCATCACCATCACCATAGGCCATGAACAGCTCGTCATCCGCCGCCGCTACGAGGTGCTCAGCATTGCCAACGATTTCCTGATCGCCATCTGGTTTTTCGTGGGCAGCATCTTTTTCCTCTATCCCTCCATGGTAAGAGACGGGACATTGCTGTTTATCCTGGGCAGTTTTCAGTTCCTGATCCGGCCCACCATCCGGCTTGCCGGTTATATCCATCTGCAGCGGATCCCGGCAAGCCATTGGGAAAGCTGAGGACCCGCGGACTTGCGGCGGGGCGGTTTCACGGCCGCCGCGGATCCCTTATGCTGGAGTGACGATGAAATCCGTATGCGTGTTTGCAGGATCGAAGCCGGGTTCGGGCCGCGGCTATGAGGACGCCGCCCAGTCCCTGGGCCGGGCCATCGCCGGACGCGGTTGCCACCTGGTCTACGGCGGCGGCGGGGTGGGCCTCATGGGCGTCCTGGCGGATGCGGCCATAGCCGCCGGCGGCAAGGTCACCGGCGTCATCCCGGGAGCGCTGGCTGAAAGGGAAGTCGCCCATCCGGGTCCGGTGGAGCTCAAGGTCGTCCGCTCCATGCACGAACGCAAGTCGCTGATGTCGGACCTGTCCGACGCCGTGATCGCCTTGCCCGGCGGACTGGGCACCCTGGAGGAACTGTTCGAGATGCTGACCTGGGCCCAGCTCGGCATCCACGCCAAGCCCTGTGGCCTGATGAACGTCTCCGGCTATTACGACGCCATGCTGGCATTCCTGGATCACAGCGTGGCCGAAGGCTTTATCGATCCCGTCCATCGGTCCCTGCTGCTGGTGGATGACGACCCCGACCGGCTGCTGGACGCCATGGCCGCCTTCAGGCTGCCGCCGGTGACGCAGTGGCTGGACAGCGAGTCCACCTGATGCGCGGCCGGGCGTGACACCCGGTCAGTGCGGGGCAGTCTCCCGGTCGAAGACCAGCAGGTTGATCCCGGGGTAGAGTTCCTTTCTGTAGTAGCCGGCCTCTCTCAGCTTGGAGACGAGCTGCAGGCCCACGGGGTCGAGTTGGATCTTGTTGCCCCACCGGTCCACGTGATTCAGCAGCAGCAGCACCCGGGCGCCGGTCGGCAGATCATTCAGGAAATAGCCCAAGTCGAAAGACGGGTGTTCGGTGCGGTACAGATCGAAATAGCGCTGCTGTGAGGCCGGGGCCCGTTCGAAGCGACGGGGGAAGAGCCGGCAGGTGAAGCTTATGCCGTGGCCGAAGCACCGATCGCCCCGGCGGTTATAGCCCGCCTCCTCCAGATAATACCAGACCAGGATCGCGCGGGGCGTGGCGACGAGGAGCCCGTCGCCGTCCCTGATCTCCTCCGTCAGGGCGGTCACGTCGCCCTTCATGCTGCGATAGGGTGGCGCCTCCCGGTAGGCCGCGATCTTGTACGCCTGAGCGCCTATGAAAAGCAGGAACAGCAGCGCCATGCCCCCGCGCAGAAGCCGCCCCGGAACAGACGGCTTCCCGGACAGCAGGACGCGCGCCAGGCATGCCGCCAGCACCAGAAACGCGGGGTAGGCGATCAGATCATACCTGCCGACGACGTACACGGGGGTGATAAGCAGCGAGGCGGCGATGAGT
>JARRRO010000009.1:0-16899 GCA_037380645.1 Gammaproteobacteria bacterium
TGTGACTGTGTGTTATGCCTGAACTGCCTGAAGTCGAAACCACCCGGCGCGGCATCGGCCCCCCTCTTCGCGGGCGGGTCATCGCGGCGGTGACCCTGCGCGAGCGGCGCCTGCGCTGGCCGGTCCCGCGGGGACTGGCGAAGAGGCTGATCGGGCAGCGGGTACACGAGGTGGACCGGCGCGGAAAGTACCTGCTGATGCGACTGGATGAAGGCTGCCTGCTCCTGCACCTGGGCATGTCCGGCAGCCTGCGACTGGTACCGCCGGGGACCCCGGCTGCGAAACACGATCACGTGGACATCGCCTTCGACCAGGGCCGCTGCCTGCGTTTGCGTGACCCGCGCAGGTTCGGGTCCCTGCACTACACCCGGGGCGATCCCCTGCAACACAAGCTGCTCGCCGGACTCGGGCCGGAACCCCTAGGCCCGGATTTCGACGGCGACTATCTGCACCGGCTGGCCCGGCGGCGTACCCAGACTGTCAAGACCTTCATCATGGACAGCCGCATCGTCACCGGTGTGGGCAACATCTACGCCAACGAGGCCCTGTTCCTCAGCGGCATCCACCCGCAACGGGCGGCCGGAAGGGTGTCGCTGCCGCGTTACCGGCGCCTGGCGGAGAACATCAAACGGGTGTTGCTGCTGGCTATAGAAAAGGGCGGGACGACGCTGCGCGATTTCACCAGCGGGGAGGGCAGGCCCGGCTATTTCCGCCAGGACCTGAACGTCTACGACCGTGCGGACCAGCCCTGCCGGATCTGCGCCGCCCCCATCCGCCGGCGCCGCATCGGCCAGCGTTCCAGTTTTTACTGCGTCAACTGCCAGCGCTAAGACCGGCCGGTCGTATCAGTGGTCCTTGTGCGCGTCCGGATGCGTGCCCTTGCGGTCATACACGCGCGCGATATCGATAGGGACCATGAAGTCCAGCGGCTTGAGATGCAGTTCGGCCTTGAGCCGGTTGCCCTCCGCCTCCAGGGAATAGACCTCGCTGGTCCGGCCGCCGTCGCGGGGCCGGGCTTCCACATACAGCTTGTGCCTGCCCCACCCGCCGAAGGAATAATCCTGGCGGGTGCCCGTGGCGCTGACGGAGCGGCCGCGCCCGTCGGTGTAGAATGTCCGTTTGAAACCGTCCGCATAGGTAAAGGTGACCTCGAGCGGATCGATGCGGATGTTCAGAACATCATCATAGGCCATGCGATCATACAATTCCTGATCCGGCGGCCCGCCCCGGTAACGCCCCTTACCCTTCTTGCCGCCGCTGTCCGGCCTGCCGCCCGCGGCCCGGATCGCCTTCTCCACCTGCGCGTCCGTGTCCTGGCTCAGTTTCGGGTTGATCACCCAGTCGCCGGCGAAGGCGGGGATGGCCTTATGCTCCGCCTGCTCGGCGGCAAGGGGCCGGCAACAAAGAAAGAGGACTGCGGCAAGGGCAGGGACAACAAAACGGACAAACGGATTCTTCACGCCCCAAGCTTACCGCGCGGGGGCGGAGGCCGGCAACCGGCTATGCGGTCCGCCGGATGAACGCTTTATTTTGCGCGGGAATGACGCCTATACTGTCAGACCATAACCGGCGCCCGCCGGATAACAATCTTTAATCTCAGGGGGGATCCACTCAGGCAGGGAATGCCGGGTGGTTCGATATGCGCGAGCATAAACAGCAACAGCCGCCTGCGGGCATCGTCCCCGCCTTCCAGGCCGCGGAGTCGGCGCTGAAACAATACCTGATGCGCTTCTTCGTGCGCCAGCAGGACATCGAGGACGTGGTGCAGGAAACCTTCCTGCGCGCCTTCGAGTCGGAAAAAACCCAGACCATTACTTCCCCGCGCTCGTTCCTGTTCAGGGTGGCGAAGAATATCGCCTTATCCGAGCTGTCCCGCAAGGCAAATCACCTCATAATCTACATGGGGGATCTGGGCGAGCTGGAAGTCATAGATAGCAGGCCGTCACTGGAAGAGGCCCTGGAGATACGGGCCAGGCTGACTTCACTCAGCAGGACGGCGGACGCCCTCCCGCCGCAGTGCCGGCGGGTACTGATCATGAGAAAGGTCTTCGGTTTTTCCCACAAGGAAATTGCGCGGCGCCTGAATATTTCGGCAAGAACCGTGGAAAAACACCTGACCAAGGCGCTGCAACGCTGCCAGGAGACCGGCGCGGCGCCGGAAACGACGGGGACCCCGGCGCGCGAGGGACAATCTACCGGCACTTGGCGGGAGAGAGGATGAACAACATCATTACTATTCCGGAACGGGAGGACCCGGAACGCGCGGCCATCGCCGCGGAAGCACGGGCCTGGCTGGTCCAGCTGGACGGCGGCCGTCCCAGCCGCCAGGCGCTCGCGGAATTCCGGGAATGGCTGGACCGCAGCGGCCTGCACCGCGCCCAGTTCCGGCTGGCCGCTTCGAGCTGGAACGAACTGGATAATCTGGCCGGTCTTCTGGACGCCGACGCCCCGGCCCGTCCCGGCCGCTTGCGGCTGCCGTCCTATACATTGGCCGCTGCCCTGGCCCTGGCCGTGGGCGCCGGCGGCTATATCGCCTACCGCTATTGGCAGGGCGGTTTCGGAAATAACGCCTTCACGGCCGAGTATGCGACGGCGGTGGGCGGGCTGAAATCGGTGGTCCTGCCGGACGGATCCCGGATCCGGATGAACACCGCCAGCAGGGTGACTGTGTCCTTCAACCGCGAAGCCAGACTGATCCACCTGGATGCCGGCGAGGCCTGGTTCAAGGTGGCCCACGACAACCAAAAGCCCTTCGTCGTATATGCAGGAAAATACGCGGTCAAGGACCTGGGCACGGCCTTCTCCATCCGCGTCAAGGACAACGGCATCGATCTCACCGTTACCAGGGGCCGCGTCGAGGTCGCCTCCCTGAAGCGGCGGCTGCCTGCCAGGACCTGGCCGGATCCGGACTCCATCAAAACCGCCCCTTCCCGCTTCCCCCTGAAAGCGGGGCAACATGTGGTGTTCGACCAGGGCATTGAGCTGGCGCAAAAGGTCAAACCCGCACAGCTCGAGAAAATGCTGTCCTGGCGCGACGGTATGCTGATCTTCGACAACGATCCCCTGGAGAAGGTGGTCGCCGAGATCAACCGCTATACCCCTGTCAGGATCGTGATTTCCGATTCCCATATCCGCAACCTGCGCTTCGGCGGCTATTTCCGCACCAATGACGTGCCTTCCATACTGGCCACCCTGCAGAAAGGTTTTGGCATCCATGTCGAGAAAATCAACGATAAACTGATTTACCTCTCCCGCCAGAAGCCTTCCGATTAGCCCCGCCGTGAACTGGCTCATGCTGTTGCCGCTGTACCCATCTTCCACCCGGTTTATAAAAAGTCCTCCCCGGGGATAAGGGATTTTCGTGTCTCAAATGTCTTTATCTATGGAGGCTGGAATCAACATCCCTGGACGCCGCCGGTCCGGGGGCGAGACTCCGGTCTTGCCTGAGCGGAAAGCGAGGAGGAAAGGGGGGTTACAGTGCCACTGGCTGCTGTTTCTGGCCATGTCCCTGTTCACGACCGTCTCCTTGGCGGCGGAGAGGGTCTATAACTTCCACATTCCACGAACGGACGCGGGTAGCGGGCTGAATATGCTTGCCAGGCAATCGGATACGCCGCTTCTGTTCCTCAATGAGCGCGGTCGCGATAAGCAGACGAATCGGGTAGAGGGGAGATACACGGTGCGGGAAGCGCTCGACATTCTGCTCAAGGATACGGGCATTCGCGGCACCATTAACAAGAACGGGGTCCTGACCATCGCGGCGGACGACCCCGGCGCCAATCATGGGGGGGTAAAGATGAAAAAAGAACGAGGGTTTTTTGCCAAGATAGCGGCGCTGCTGGTCGCCGCCTCATCCGCCATCACGGCCGGGCCGGCCACGGCCCAGGACACTGGCTCGAATCGCCTCGAAGAGGTGATCGTCACCGCCCAGAAACGCGCCCAGAGCATCCAGGACGTACCCATCGCCATGCAGGCCTTCTCGGGCCAGCAGCTCCGCGAGGACGCGGTGAAAAAGGTCGATGACATCATCAAGATGGCGCCGGGCCTGAGCCTGAACTACAACAACGTCTCCAACAGCGGCATCACCATCCGCGGCGTCGGCACCGACAACTTCCACGGCAACGTCAATCGCGCCGTCGGCATCTATTATGACGAGGCTTTTATGTCCACCCCCTATTCGGGGGCGCTCGGCGTCTTCGACCTGGACCGGGTGGAGATCCTGCGCGGACCCCAGAACACCCTGTTCGGGCGCAACACCACCGGCGGCGCGATCCGCTACATCACCAAGAAGCCGGTGCCCGGCGAGCCCCTGAGCGGCTATGCCAGCGGCACCTACGGCAGATACGACGAGGTGGATTTCGAGGGCGCGGTCAGCGTGCCCATGGGCAAGAATGCTGCGGCCCGCATCGCGCTGCAGACCGTCAACCGGGACGGTCCGTTCAAAAACCTGGCGCCCGGCCGCGTCGGCGAGAGACTGGGCACGGTGGAACGGAATTCCGGCCGTGTGCAGGTCGCCTGGAACCCCACCGGTGACACCTCCGTACTGGCCAGCTTCCAGTTCGGTATCAACCGCGGCGACAACCTTGGCACCAAGGCCCGGGGCATGCGCGACCCCGCCGATCCCACCCAGTTCTGCCCGCAGCTGGCTACCTCGGCGGATTTCATGCACACCAACTCGTGCGTGGACATCAACGGTCACAACCCCTCCACCAAGAGCTGGAACACGCTGTACAACGTCTCCTCCAACCGCGGCTACATCGACATCTACGGCGGCGCGCTCAGCATCAAGCACTCCATGGACTGGGGGGAGGTAACCTCGGAGACGACTTACTATGAGACCAAGGTAAAAATCGTCAACGAGCTCGCCGGCATGGATCAGTTGCAGTTCGTCCCGCAGCAGGACTCCACGTTCAAGGACTTCAGTCAGGAGGTGCGCCTCAAGTCCCCCGACAATCAGCCGCTGAGGTGGCTGGCGGGCGTGTATTACTTCCACGAGGACATGCTGCAGGGCACGCAGGTGCGGCGGGACGCCAACGGCGCCATCAACCCGGGTGGCGAGGTGACCGCTTTTAACATCCTCGACCAGAAGGACGAGGACATCTCCGTCTACGGGCGTCTCGACTTCGATGTGACCAATAAATTGACGCTGACCGGCGGCCTGCGCTACACCAACAACAGGAAGAGCGCCGACTCCCTGTTCGGTGTGGCGTCGACGCCCATATCCGTCTATCCGGCCATCCTCTTCATGAGCCGCAAGATCGTCCTCAACAACACCGCCGGTTCCACCGGGCCGCCGCCGCCGTTCCGCCTGCCGCTGCTGAAGCCCAAGCAGACCCTCAACGAGATCGGCGCCCATGCCGGCGTGACCTATCATTTCACGCCGGACATCATGGGTTACGCCAGCTATTCCCGCGGCTTCAAGTCCGGCGGCTTCGACACCCGTGCGCTGGCCGCTTTTTCCGGCACCGCCGGCACCCCGGTCTTGCCTGAGATCCTGAACGCCTGGGAAGTCGGCTTCAAGTCCAACCTGGAGAACGACACGGTGCGCCTCAATGCGGCCGGGTATTACTACCTGTGGAACGACCAGCAGGTCTTCGCCACCATCAACAGCGTTCCCGGCTTTTTCAATATCCCCGAATCGGTGTCCCGCGGGGTGGAGGCCTCCGTGCAGTGGCGGCCCAGGGAAGACTGGCTGCTGCAGTTCTCCGGCTCCTACGACAACACCAAGGTCACCGACGTCGGCACCATCCAGGGCATAGACAAGGGGGTGCCCTTAAGGAATGCCCCGGAATACAGTTTCAACGGCATGCTCTCCAAGGACTTTGACGTCATGGGCGGGGACCTCAACCTGCGCAGCAATTTCCGCTACGTGGGCAAACAGTACGACACGCTGCAGTTTAGCGATCGCTTCCTGACTACCCGCAAGGCGCAGTTTTACGTGGATGCAAGGGCGGCCTACAATTTCGGGCCCCAGCGCCAGTATCAGATCGCGGTCTACGGGGAGAACCTGACCTCAGAGAAACAATGTTACGACAGGAACATCCAGGACAGTCCCGTGATAATCACCGCATCGCCGGTGGCCTCGACGGTTCCCTGCAAACCCAATATAGGCCACCCCCTGTACGGGATCACCGCCTCGGTGAATTTCTGACCGGCGCGTCCCGTCCGTCTCCCCCGGCGGCACCGCGTCCCCGGGAGAGAAGCAAAGGCAAACCACGCCGAAGGCATGCGCGGAGCGCATGCCTTCGGTTTTTTTCCGTTAATCTTAAACCGGAGCCATGAAACATGTGTGATGCGGTAGGCGAATTGTTTCGGGTGGGGATCTCCCGCAGGCGCTTCCTCGGCGGCGCCGCGGCCGCCGTCGGGGGGGCGGCGGCGTTAAGGCCCTCGCCCGCCGGGGCGGCGACAATTCCGTCGCAGCGTTCCATAGAGGCCACGCAGATCGCCCGGGATTATCCGGCGCGCCTGGTACTGCTGGGCACCAACGGCGGTCCCACCTGGCACGTGGACCGCGAGGGGATCGCCTCGGCGCTTTTTGTCGACGGCCACATCTACCTGGTGGACTGCGGAGAAGGCGTGGGCAGACAATTGATGCTGGCCCAGTATCAAAGTGCACGGCCTCAGGAGAATCCGCCGCCTGTCCCTCCCGCGCTGGACAAGCTTCGCGCCATATTTCTCACCCACCTGCATTCCGATCACACCATCGATTACTTCAACCTGTTCCTTTACGGCTGGTACCAGGGCCTCACCGAAGTGCAGAAACCGGTGCAGGTATTCGGTCCCGGCAACCGCGGAGAAATGGAACCGCTGTTCGGCGGCGGGAAGGCGCCACCGGTGATGAATCCGGAAAACCCGACGCCCGGCACGGAGGAGATGACCGATTATCTTTACCAGGCCTTTGCCACCGATGAAAACGACAGGATGCGGGACAATCACAAGCCGGATCTGCGCAAACTGGTGCAGGTACACGACATAAAGCTCCCGCACATCGACGCCTTCAAGTCCCCGAATGCGACGCCGACGCCGCCGATGGAGCCGTTCGTGGTCTTTGAAGACAGCCGGGTAAAGGTCCACGCCACCCTGGTGCATCATGCCCCGATCTTTCCCGCCTTCGCCTTCCGTTTCGACACGGACCATGGTTCCGTCGTGTTTTCCGGGGACACCAGTCCCTGTGAAAATCTCATCCGGATGGCCAAAGGGGCGGATGTCCTGGTGCACGAAGTCATAGACATGCACTTCATCAACAACCTGTTTCCCAAGCCATGGAATGACCTGGAGAAATCACTCATCCATCATCTGCAGGCGGCGCATACCACCATCGAGGACGTCGGCGGGGTGGCGGAATCGGCAGGCGTAAAAAAGCTCGTGCTCACGCACATCGTTCCCGGCAATGCACCCTTGCCCAGGCTTCTGCAGGCCCAGCAGGGATTTTCCGGCGAGCTCATCGTCGGCGAGGATCTTATGCAGATCGGGATCGGCAGGCGGCGGAACGGGAAAGGGAAGGGATAAACCGGAGGAAACCGGCCCGTCGATTGTTCAGTGACTCCAGCGGCCGCGCCCTCCCTCCTTGGCGCGGTAAAGGGCCTCGTCGGCGATCTTGTAGAGCTGCTTCTCGTCCCCGGCGTCGGCGGGGAACAGGCCGATGCCGATGCTCAACGCCAGGGGGACCGCCTTGCCCTCAAGGGTGAACGGCCTGTCCACCTCCTCCAGGATGCGTTCGGCGATGTGCTCGACGCTTTCCATGTCCGCAACGTTCTTGAGGATCACGGCGAACTCGTCGCCGCCCAGCCGGCAGACGGAATCCTCCTCGCGCACCCCCAGCCTGAGCCTGTCGGCGACGGTCTGCAGAACGGCGTCGCCGCTGGCATGGCCGAGAGTATCGTTCACCGCCTTTAGATCATCCAGGTCTGCGATCAACAGTGCGACGGAATGCCTGTGACGGAACGCGTGCGCCAGACTCTGCCGCAACAAACGATCAAAGGCACGGCGGTTTGCCAGCCCCGTGAGGGGGTCTTCCAGGGCGAGCTGCTCGGTGCGGCGCTCGGCGTGCTTGCGATTCGTAATGTCGGTGAATATGGCCAGGGCCCAGCCTTCTGAGGGCAGGATCACACCGCCCAGCAGGGTCGTCTTGACGCTTCCGTCCTTGCACTTGACATCCACCTCCACCTGATCGATCTCGAAGGGGACGATGGCGGAGGTCTCGAAGTGCGGCCCCCACATCGCCATGGCCCGTTCCACCTGGGCCGGGTCGGGATAGGTCTGCTGTATCCAGTCCGTAACCGTGGAGTGATCACCCAGTTCGTAGCCGAAGAGCTCCCGGAATTTGCTGTTCACGAACTGGATCTTCTGATCCTTGAGCCCCGCCCAGGAGACGGCGACGGGCATGCCGTCCAACACCGCCTCCAGGCGCTGTTGCAGGCGCTCATCGAAATTTTCTGTGGGTGTGGTGGAATATTTGTCCATGACAGCTGGTATCTCCCAACCTTAAATGCTGCTCACGGCACCGCCTTCATTCTAGTTAGTGACAATCTAAACCCCCCTCAGGGGAAATACAACTGCCTGGAACGGTCACGGGGGTGGTCGGCCAGCCACTCGGGCAACCGGTAGCAGGAGGATTGAGCAACACCTGGCCCTTTGAATAACAATCCTTCTTTAAAGGATTGCGCGGGAAGAGAGGGAACCGCGGCGGATCAGATCCGTATCACCACCTTGCCGAAGTGTTTGCCGGCGTGTTCGTAGCGCAGGGCCTCTATGGCCTGATCGAAGTCGAAGACCTCGTCCACCACCGGCTGGATGCCGTTGACCTCGATGGCGGCGTTCATCTCTTCCAGCATGGCACGGTTGCCCACCATGATGCCCTGGATGCGGGCCCACTTACCCATGAGGCCGAACGGTGCCGTCTCGCCCTCCGGCCCGGCCAGGAACCCGATGATGGCGATGTTGCCCCCCACGCCCACCGACTTGATGGACTGGGCGAGCGAGCCCACGCCGCCGATCTCGATGACGTGATCGACGCCTTCGTCGTGGGTGAGATCCAGCACCGCCTGACCCCACTCCGGCGTCTTCTTGTAATTGATGACCTCGTCGGCGCCCAGGGCCCGGGCCTTCTTGAGCTTGTCATCACTGGAGGAGGTGATGATCACCCGGGCCCCGGCCGCCCGGGCGAACTGCAGCGCGAACACGGAGACGCCGCCGGTGCCCAGGGCCAGGACCGTCTGCCCCGGCTTGATGCCGCCCTGGGTTACCAGGCTGTTCCAGGCGGTCAGCGCCGCGCAGGGCAGGCAGGACGCCTCCTCCATGGACAGGTTGGTCGGGACAGGCACCGCGTCACTTTCGTTGAAGACCACGTACTCGGCCAGCACGCCGTCGACGCCGCTTTGGCCCAGGGCCTGCACGCCGCCGCGGGGAGGCGGCCCGTCTATCCAGTTCCGGAAAAAAGCGCCGATGATGCGATCACCTTCCTTGAAGCGGGTTACCTCGGGCCCGAGTGCCACCACCTCGCCGGCGCCGTCGGACAAGGGAACGGTGTCCTCGCCCACCTGGCCGCCGAAATACTGCCCGGTGTAGACCATGTGGTCGCGGTAATTGATCGAGGCGGCGCACATGCGCACCAGGATCTCCCCGGGGCCGGGCTTGGGATCGGGCCGCTCGGTAAGTTCTATATCGTCCAGGCTTTGGCTGCCCTTCTTGATCACGTAAGCTTTCATGCTATCTCCCTCCTTGTGTTTTCAGCCACAGAGATCACAGAGAAAAACGTGAATGGTGAATCGTAAGTCGCGAATCATTTCATTTACCGTTCGCTGTCAGTGCAAGAGGTATGTACGATTCACAAATATCAATTACCAATCACCGCTTTTCCCTGTGGCTATCTCATTTACCTTTAATGTGGAAAACGCGTTCGGCGTTCTTGTGATACAGCTTCTCCCTGATCTCATCTGAGACGGGCGCGCTGTCCATGAACTTCACCGCCGGGGTGGTAGGCTGATAGGGGTAATCGATGGCCCAGAGGACATTGTCCGCCCCGATCTGCTTGATGGAGAAATCCAGCGCGGTGTGGGATTCCTGGCCGCTGGTGGTGATGACGAAGTTGCGCAGGAAATACTCGCTCGGCTTGAGCTTGAGTTTCGGTGCGGCGCCGTTGGCCTGGGCGCGCAGGCTCATGAAGTCGATGCGCCACAGCCAGAAGTGCACGGCCTCGCCCATGTGGCCGATGCAGATCTTCAGTTTGGGGAAGCGATCAAACACACCGCTCAACATCAGCCGCACGGCGTGGGTACTCACTTCCACCCCGTAGGACCACAGCGCTGCGTGCATGCTGTAATCGTGCATGGGCCCGGCAAGACCGTCCGAGGCGGCCCGGGGGTGGATGTAGATGCAGGCGTCCAGGGACTCGGCGGCCTCCAGGATGGGCCAGTATTTCGGGTGGTCCAGGTATTCGTTGTTGGTGTGGGAATTGACGATAAAGCCGTTCAGCCCCAGCCGTCTGATGGCCCGCTCCATTTCGTCGGCGGCGCGCTTGGGCGACTGCGGGGCGAAGCTGGCCAGGCCCGCGAAGCGGTCGGGATGGCGTCTGATCACCTCGGCCATACGATCGTTGGCCAGGGAGGCCAGGGCGGTGGCGGTGTCGGCGTCGAACATCTGGACACCCGGCGCGGTCAGGGATAAAAGGTGCATGTCCACGCCGTTCTCGTCCATGATGCGCAGGCGCTTCTCTTCCAGATCCAGGAGCGGTTCCAGGAAACCGGCGCCGTCTTCGGAGTTATAGATGGCGTTGACCAGTTCCAGGTCCAGGTTGTTGCCCGGTGACTGGGCAACGTTGCGCAGTTCCGCGGCGACCTCCGGAATGCTGAAGGCCTCTTCCGTCGCGATGCGGCGGGGATGGTTTTTTTCTGCCATGGCGTTTCCCCCTCACAGAGAATTCCGCCAGGCCGTATGGCGTGGCGGTATATTTGAAAATCGAGGCGCCTGCAGCCTGTCCTCAGTGTCCGGCGACCGGTTGCACCAGCGCCAGGCCCATCTCGCGGGGGTCGGAGGCGGCACTGACCTTATCGTGCCGCCGGTCCCACTGAACGGCCTGCATGTCGCCGTAATTGCGGTCGATCTCGCGCAGATGGTAACCCATGGCCTCAAGGCCCCGTTGTTCCCGCCAGGTGAGACCGTCCTGCTCGAACTGCACCACGTCGGGCAGGTATTGCTGATGATAACGCTTCTTGCTGACCCAGGAGACGGGCCCGTGACCGTCCGCGAAGTCGAGGATACCCAAAAGAACCATGCTGATGATGCGGCTGCCCCCCGGGGTACCCAGGATACCCACCCTGTCGGGGGTTTCAAGGAAGGTGGGGGACATGCTGGACAGCGGCCGCTTGCCCGGGGCGATGGCGTTGGCATCGCCGCCCACCAGGCCGTAGGCGTTGGGGTGGTGCGGCTTGATGGAGAAATCGTCCATCTCGTCATTGAGCACCACGCCGGTGCCCGGTGCCACGAAACCGCAGCCGAAGGGCAGGTTGATGCTCAGGGTCGCCCCCACCCAGTTGCCCTCGCTATCCAGGATGGAGAAATGGGTGGTGGAGATGCCGCTCTGGTGCAGCTGGGGGGTATCTCCCAGCTCACTGCTGGGCGTCGCCCGGTCCGGATCGATGGTGACGGCAAGACCGTTGATGTAATCCGGATCGAACAGCCGATGCACCGGGATGTGCACGTAATCCGGGTCGCCCAGGAAAACCGCCCGGTCTCGGTAGGCGCGGCGCATCGCCTCGATGACGTAATGCTTGCGCTTGACGTCTTTCATGGACCGGATGTCGAAGTGTTCCAGGATTTTCAGCGCCTCGCCGATAACGATGCCGCCGGAGGATGGCGGCGAGGCGGAAACGACGCGTATACCCCGGTAGTGGATCACCGTGGGCGGGCGCTCCACCACGCGGTACTCGGAGAGATCCCGCCGGGACCAGATGCCGCCGGCGGCCCGTACGCCCTGCACCAGACGGCGTGCCGTCTCCCCCCCGTAGAAGGCGGATCGGCCCCGGGCGGCGATTGCCTGAAGCAAGTGCCCCAGATCCTTCTGCACCACCCGGTAGCCCAGCTGCGGGATATGCCCGTCCTGGAGAAAAATGGCCGCCGTCGCAGGGTATTTCTTGAGCAGATCGAAACGGTAGGAAACCAGACGCTGATAGCGGGGATAGACGGGGAAGCCGTTCAGGGCCAGGCGGATCGCCGGGGCCAGGGACCGGGACAGGGGCAGTCGGCCGTAGTGCTTTGCCAGGCGGACCATGCCGGCGACGACGCCCGGGATCCCCGCGGCGGCGCTCATGGGCTCCACCACCGCCAGGGCCGCCGCCACGGCGATGGCGGCGTCGAAGGCGTTGCCGCCCTCGTCCAGTACCTTCATGCCCGCTCGCGTCGCCAGGGGGTGGGCGCTGGCCACGGCCCGGGCCGGCGGCGCATCCGCGGCCCGGGCGGGAGCGGCGAGGAGCAGGACGCACAGGCAGAGACACAGCATCTGCCCGGTTACGGAAAACCGTCCCCGTTCAGCCGGAATCATGGATCACTTCCTGAACCACAGAGCGCATCGAAATTAGTATTGTTTTTGCGTTTTACTGATTGTTCCGGCACATCAACCCGCAACGCATCGGGCCGTCTGCTCGGATGACTTTATCTTCCGCGTTCCCCCGTATTCTCCGGTACCGTCCCCCCGCCGGATCAGCGGGCCAGGCGCTCGCGCAGGGCGTGCATGACCTCGGCGTGGACGAACTGGCTGACGTCACCGCCGAGGGAGGCGATCTCCCGGACCAGGTTGGAGGAGATGTAACTAAGATGTTCGGCCGGCGTCAGGAATACTGTCTCGGCGCCTTGATACAACTGCCGGTTCATGCTCGACATCTGAAATTCGTATTCGAAATCGGACACGGCGCGCAGGCCGCGCACGATAAACTTCGCCCCCCGCTCCTTGGCGAAGGCGGTCATGAGCCCGTCGAAGCTGCATACCTCGACGTTGCCGAGATCGTCCAGCGCCTGTTTCGCCATCTCCACCCGTTCTTCAGCGGTGAAGGCCGTGGTCTTGCTGGTGCTCCTGGCCACGGCGACGATCACCGTGTCGAACAGCTTGCCGGCCCGCTGTACGATGTCGGTGTGGCCGTTGGTAATGGGATCAAAGGTCCCCGGATAGATGGCGATGTTATTCATGGGTTGTGGGCGGCGTGGAATCTCCACAGCCCGTATTGTACCTGACCTGCCCTGGCCTGTTTAAATTTTTGCAGCGTGGCTTGGCCGCCGGCAAGACCGATTTCGCTTTCCACGTAGATCAACGCCCCCTCTGCCAGGCGCCGGTGTTCGATGAGGCCGGCGATGGCCGGTTCGACCAGACCCCGGGCGAAAGGGGGATCCAGAAACACGATGTCAAAGTCCTGCGGCGGCGGCGCCGCCAGCCAGTCCAGGGCGTCGCGGCAGACGATCTCCACCTGGTCCGCCCCCAGCCGGTCGGCCTGCTCCCGCAGGCCGCGGGCCAGAGCGGGGTTGTCCTCCACCATGACCACCCGGGCGGCGCCACGGGAGGCGGCCTCGAAACCCAGTGCCCCCGTACCGGCGAACAGATCCAGGCACAGGGCCCCCTCGATATACGGCTGCAGCCAGTTGAACAGCGTCTCCCGGATCCGGTCGGGGCTGGGCCTGAGATCCGGCGCCTCCGCCACCGGCAGCCTGCGCCCCCGCCACGCGCCGCCGATGATCCGCACCTGATGGGGCACCGGTTTATGGCGCGCTTTCACCGGAAGCGGGGGGGCCCACCTGCACGGTGACAAAACGATCCACGTCCAGATGCCGCTGGAAGGCACTGCGGATATCCTTGACCGTGACCGCCTCCACCTTGCTGGTAAAGGTATCCAGGTAATTCAGCGGCAGGCCGTAGAATCCGATCATGGAAATGTAACCAACGATATCGCTGTTGCTGTCGATCTTGAGAGGGAATCCGCCGGTGATGTTTTTCTTCGCCTGTTGTAGCTGCTCCGGGGTAGGGCCGTTCCGGATGAAATCGTCTATGGTTCGTTTCATCACCTTCACGGTCTCCCCGTTCTCCTTGGAACGGGTCGCCGCCCCCGCCACAAACGGCCCGGTGCGGCGGCGCGGGTAGAAATAGCTGTAGACATTGTAGGACAGTCCGCGCTTTTCCCGCACCTGCTTGAACAGCAGGGACACCAGGCCGCTGCCGCCGAGGATGTGATTGCCCACATACAAGGGAAAGTAATCCGGATCGCCACGATACGTTCCGGGCTGTCCCATGAGCACGTGGGTCTGGGCAGAAGGATGGGCGATGTCCACCTCCTTGGCCTTGGCCAGCGGCGGCACCGCCGGCAGCGGCGGCGGGGCTGTGCCCTGGTTCAACGCCCCGGCCAGGGAGCTGGCGATGGCCTCCGCCCGTTCCCGGTCCACGTCGCCGACAATGGCGATGGTGGCGTTGCCCCGGGTGTAATAGTGCCGGTAAAAACTCCGCACCTCCTTGCGTTCCAGGCCCTTGACCGATGCTGTAGTGCCTTCGCCGGGATGGGCATAGGGATGATCGCCGTAGATTGCCGCCTGCAGTGCGTCGTTGGCCAGGGCCCCGGGCGACTGCTGCTTTCTGCGTATAGCCACCAGCAGCCGGTTGCGCTGCCGGTCCAGGGCTTCCTTCTTGAAATCCGGGCTGCCAAGAACCAGGCGCAGATTGGCCAGGGCCGGTTTCAGCTTGGACGGCTCGGACAGGCTGCGCAGTGACACCGAGGCCCTGTCTTTGCCGGCGTCGGCGTTGTACTGCGCGCCGAGCCGTTCGAATTCATAAGCGATGGCGTTGGCGTCCTTGCCTCCCGCGCCTTCGTCCAGAAGGCTGTTGGTCAACAGGGACAGCCCCTCCTGGCCTTTGGGGTCGCGGGCGCTGCCCGCACCGAAAGTCACTTTTACGTCAACGATGGGCAGCTGCCGCAGTTCCACAAAGTAGACGCCGGCCCCGCCGGTGGTCTGCCAGTGCTGGATCTTCGGGACGGCCGCGGCCAGCGGGGCGAGTGCCAGGAGAAACAGGGCGAGAAAGGTCTTAGCGGACATTGTTCATCCCTCCCGGCATCGGCCGCGGCGGTGCCGCCGACTTGTTCATGGGCAACGGGCTGAGCTGCGCCACCGTCAGCCGACGGTCGGTGAAATACTTGTTCGCCACCTGCTGTACCTGCGCCGGGGTGACGGCCTTGATCCTGTCCACGTACTTGGCGGCGTCGTGCCAGGACAGGCCCACCGTCTCCAAAAGGCCCAGCTTCAACGCCTGATAGAAGACGGAATCCCGCTGGTACACGTCGCCGGAGACCACCTGCGCCTTGACCCGCTCCAGTTCCTGACTGGTGACCGGCTCCGTCTTCAGCGACTCGATCTGAGCCCGCACCGCCGCCTCGAGTTCCTTCACGGTATGCCCGCGCGCCGGCGTACCGCTTACGGTGAATACGGTATTAAGCCGGTCTGTGAGGTTGTAGCCGGCGTTCAGGGAAGAGGCTACCTCCCTGCCCCGAATCAGATCCGCGGAAAAGCGGGCGCTGTCGCCGCCGCTGAGGATGCCGGCGAGGACGTCCAGAGCGTAGGGCTCCCATTCCGCCACCCCGCTGTCCGGCCTGCGGGACGTGGTCAGTACCGGCACCTTCCAGGCCATGAGCAGTTCCGGCACCTCGGCGGGACGCTTGACCACCACTGTCTTGATGCCGGCCTGCGCCACCTCCGGCTCCTGCGGCGGGGTAGGTACATTCTCCGGTTTCAATGGGCCGAAATATTTCTTCGCCAGGGCCAGGACCTGCTTCGGATCCACGTCGCCCGCCACTACCACGGTGGCGTTATTGGGCGCGTACCAGGTCTTGTACCAGCGGCGCAGGTCCTGCACTTTCATATGGTTCAGATCGGCCATCCAGCCCACGGTGGGGTGCCGGTAGGGACTGGTCTGGAAGGCAGTGGCCATGGCTACCTCATAGGTATAGGCGCCGGGATTGTCCTCGGTGCGCATGCGCCGCTCTTCCTTGACCACCTGGATCTCCTTGGCGAAGGCCGACTTCTTCAACGCCAGGTTGCGCATGCGGTCCGCCTCCAGTTTGAAACTGATGGGCAGGCGCGATTTCTCCAGGATCTCGAAATAGGCGGTGTAATCGTCGCTGGTGAAGGCGTTTTCGCTGCCGCCGTTCTCCGCGATGATGCGCGAAAACTGGCCCTCGCCGTACTTCTTGGTGCCCTTGAACATCATGTGCTCCAGGGCGTGGGAGATCCCGGTCTTGCCATCGTGTTCGTAGCTGGATCCCACCTTGTACCAGACCTGGGAGACCACCACCGGTGCGCGATGATCCTCCTTGACCAACAGCTTCAGTCCGTTATCCAGCTTGTATTCGTGTACCTTATTTTCGGTATTGGTGGCGGCCTGGACTGCGGTGCTCAGGCACAGCAACAGTATAACCCGAGTGATTCTGGTCAAAATCTTCTCCCGGAGAGAGCTAGTGGAAAACATGCGATGAACGGCATACCGGGGATTCGACAACCCGGCGGTTTAACAGTTCTTGTCAGGTTAATGATAGGATACCGCATCTTGCCAGTATTCCCGAATACCGAAAGCATGCTGTTTGGAAACAAGAAGCGACAGGACTCCGGACCCGGTCTGTGGCGGCGCCTCCGCCACGGACTCTCCAAGACCCGGGCGGGGATCTTCGGAGGGCTGGCCGGCGCCTTCGGGAAGGGGACCGTGGACGAGGCCGTGCTGGAGGAGATCGAGACGCGGCTGTTGCTGGCCGATGTCGGCATCGAAACCACCGGGCGGCTCATCGATGGCCTGCGTCAGGCCATGCGGGCCAACCGTCTGAATTCGGGAGAAGACGCATTCAGAGTGCTGCAAGAAGAGATGCGGGGGGAGCTGGAACG